>JAUVAM010000184.1 GCA_030591745.1 Deltaproteobacteria bacterium | reverse complement strand
GCCGCCAGGCATGACGTCGCAGCGTGTGTGCGTGTCATCGGCGCATTCGAACTGGCCCGTGCCGCATTCGCCTTCCCCACTGCAGGCCAGGCCCAGGCCGAAGCCCTCGTCGCTGGTGCCGTCGCAGGCGTTGTCCAGGCCGTCGCAGAGCTCGGGTTGGGGCAGCTCGCCCGTGGCGCAGCCTGTCCAGGAGCCCATCTCGCAAGTTTGGACGCCGGCTCGGCAGGTGCCTTCGTCGATGCCGCAGGGAAATTGGTCTCCGTCCTGGCAAGGACAGACCTCGTCGGTCAGCCCGTCGCAGTCGTTGTCCAGCTCGTCACAGAGCTCGATGGTGGGGCCGGTGTCGTTGCAGGGTTCCCAGGAACCGCCCGTGCAGGTCTGCACGCCCGGGATGCAGGCACCCACGTCGCTGCCGCAGTCCCGATTGAGTCCTTCCTGGCAGGGGGGGCAGCCTTCGTCCACCTGATTGTCGCAGTCGTTGTCAATGCCGTCGCAATATTCAGGCATGGCCGGATGAATCTGGGGATTGAAGTCATCGCAGTCCAAGCCCGCCGGACTCCCGTCACCGTCCTTGTCGTCCGGGTTGCCCACCGGTACACATTGGCCTTGAAAGCAGGTCTCGATGCCCTCTCGACAGGCCGGCACACAGTCTTTAACGTCGGGGGTCACGCAGGTGTTGTATTCGCAGACCAGGTTGTCTTTGCAATCCAGGTCTTGTTCGCAGAAATCCCCCGGTCCCGCTCGATCGCTGGAGCAGTGAATGGAAGCCATGATGGCCATGGCCAGAAAAATAGCCAGTCGTCTGCGCAAGGCAACTCCTGGGGAAAAGGGCCCCTAAATGACGCCAATACCCTAGTTTAGCCCGGTTGGGGCATCCGATCAAGATGCCGACCAGGCAGCATTCTTTTTGTTGACGCTTTGGGGACTGCTGGATACCCTTTGGGGCAAGCCAGAAAAAGCAAGGAGGGGTCTATGCAGAGAGCGCGGCGTGTTTTCGTTTTCTTTCTGTTCGCCTGGAGCGTTGCCGGTTTTTTGTCGCCGGCCATCGCTGAAAGCAACCAGGAGATCTTCGACAAATTGCCGCCGCTTCAACTGCCGGTCCTGGACCCCGACGTCCTGGCCTTCGGCGAAAGCCTGCGTTTCGTCAGCGGTTATGCCCAGGGCGACTACACGCTCATCGACGGGCCCGGCGACCAGTTGGATCTGACGATGAACGCCGCCGCGTTTTACAACTGGCGGATGGAGCGGGAGCGCTGGGGATATGGCTTCACCGTCGAAGGCAGCATGGACTTGAGCAGCGAGCTGACCGAAGATCGTAAGAGCGTGTCCTGGGGTGTCGCCTTGCGTTCGCTCCAGATGGATCTGCGATATTACGTGACCCCGGGTCTTTCGGTGGGACGTAAACCTTGGCAACAGGGATATGTGCTTTTGCAGGCGAGGGCCGATCCCATCTCTTACGGCTTACACCATCAGAGCGACGAGGACCTCACAGAACAATGGGGGCGGGCCCGGGCTTTGGTGGGCGTGGGCTTCGGCATGGGGCGCCTCATCGACATCGGACCACGTCTGCGCTTGCTCAAGCTCGAGCGCATGCTTCAGGACCATGGCCTCTTAAAGGGGGCACTGAGCAAGGAGGTGGGCGATCGCATCCTGCTGACCTGGTTTGCCTTGCGCAATCAATTGGGCAGCCACGACCACCTGGCGTACACCATGAAAGTCCTACATGAAGCCGGTCTCGTAGACGGTGAGCCCTCACTCTCGGCGGTGTACGAGTTTCTTGCCATTTTCGATGATCCTCAACTGGACGGGCGCATGTTGGGACGGGACCTTCGTTTTGTTTTTCAGTCCGGCTACGAGCATGCTCGGCAAGCCTTCGGCGACCACTCCACCAACTTGGCGTCGTTCTCTTTTTTGATTAGTTACAACGAAATCTTCCATCTGGACCTGGATGCCTGGCTGGAGCTATCGCCTTCGGTCAGCTTCTCCATGACGGAACAGGACATGGGTGGGGGCGAGAAGGTTTGGTCGCATTGGAGCATGGGGCTGTATGTGCCCGCGCGGTTCATGCGTTATTTCTACGACGAACACTACAACAGCCAGGGGCGCATGCGCATTGAACCCGCTTTGACGTACATGCCCTTTATTTCGGGTTTTACCTTTGATGACGCCTTTTTGCTTAGCGTTGATTTCGCATACGACTTCGCCTTCCACCGAGGTCATTACTATTCCCTGGGACTTTACGCCTCTCTGCTTACCGCGGATTTGTTTGACGCGGAGCGCTTCCATGTCGGCCTGACCTTCAGCTACACATGGGGTCACGCGGCCGGCTATTTCTCCTCCTACGGCCCTGTCGAGTCCGAACTGGGCTGGTTGCCGTTGTAGGGCGAGAGGAAGGTGGATCCATGAATGTTTCCATGCGGATGCTGCTCTCTGTGGGCCTGATCGGCTTTTTGGTCTGTATGCAGGGAACCGCGCGCTCCGAGGAGGCCTTGGCCGAAACCTCGGGTCCTGGTGACCTTTTCACGATGCAAGATCTAAGCGGCGATACAAAACTGAAGCTTCGATTGCCGGTGGTGCCGTGTACGCCCGTTGGATTCGGCGTTAATCTGGCACCCATGCTCTCGGGTCAGACCGAGGTGTCCGGGCTGGGTTTGGGCTTTGCCTTGCCGATGGTGCTGAGTTTTCGGGAAAATGGCGACGACAACATCGTGCTCGGCAATCCCGCAGTCGAGTTGCGCTTCCTGGTGAGCTTTCCTGCGGATTGGACAGTTCACCTGGGTGTGGTGACCGGGCTGAGCGCAGGCTTTTTGGAAATGGACGAGTCCTGGGGCCTGGCGCAGCTGGCCGGTTTTTTTGCTCATCAGGACCTGCTCTACCACAGTCCCCAAAACCTGGTCATCCGGCCGCTGGCCTTGCTGGCCGTGTCCCATGGGGGGTTATGGCTGCAGGTCGAGTTGGGGAGCGGGGTCCACGTGCCCCTCGTCAGGACCGAAGGTCGCGACGTGGAGGCGCAAATTCTTTTCCAGTTAGCCGCCGGATACAAGTTGGAGGGTTTGGGGCGGCTGGGCGCTGAGTTTCGCGGTCTGTTCCCCGTGACCCATGACGGCGCAGATAATCTGATGTGGCTCAATCTGGGGGCCTGGTTGGACTTCGGTGCTTTCGAGCCCCTGGTGCGCCTGACCATCCCCCTGCGTGATGTTGCCGAGTTTTGTGCGCCCTTGCACTTTGAAACCGGGTTTGCCTACCGCTTCTGAGGCACGTCAATCAATTTGCCTAGCCCCGTGTCGCCACTTTGTGGCTTGGGGGATGCCTAGCCCCGTGTCGCCACTTTGTGGCGACGCGGGATAAGGCATTCTACTTTTTGGGCTGATGGTTTTGGGTGGGGCTGGGGTTGGGGAGTGTTTCTTGGAGAGAATGCCTAAGATGCTATCTGCGCCTGATGACCTACGCCGAGTAGTAGGGCGGGGACAGAGATGTCTTCGTCCAGGTCGTCCCAGTGTAGGCCTGTTCCGCCTCCGCTGATAACCACCTTCTTGCGATCTTCGGGGGTCGCCTGGAGAAGGACTGGGAAATAGGCGAGTGGGACACCGAGCTGGCGTCCGTCCGCGAGGTCCACCCACATCGTGTCATCGTCGAACCAGATGTTTTTGGCCCTGGCCTCAGCTGGCAAAGTGTTCATTCCAATACTCCGCAATGATTTCCTTTTTATCAATGGCCACGACAAGCAGTTCGTGAAGCTCATTTGATTTCATGCCGTAGGCCTCGGCCACATAGGGCAAAGGCTCCAGCCAAAACTTTGCGACCGCTTCACCCTTGCGAACATGGATATGCAATGGCTCCCTTGGGTGTCCTTCATTCGAGTAGAAAAAGAACCGGTAGCCTTTGTATCTAAAAACAACTGGCATGAAACGATCTTACACAGGAGCAGTCTTCAAGTCCAATTGCCGAATTGCCGAACCAATCAACCTTCCTTGATTCACCAGGATGGTGGCGATAGGATGGCAGCGTTTTGGTTTTGTGGAGGCGACATAGGCGCATGGCATTGCTCGAACAAATCGATAGCCCCTTGGATCTGAAGCGGCTTCGGGAAGATGAACTGGATGTTCTTTGTGCGGAGTTGCGCGCGGAGATTATTGAGGTGGTATCGAAGAACGGTGGGCATTTGGCTTCTTCCTTGGGCGTGGTGGAGTTGACGGTGGCTTTGCACTACGTCTTTGAGTCGCCCACCGACCCCATCATCTGGGATGTGGGGGATCAGGCTTATGCCCACAAGCTCTTGACCGGGCGGCGGGATCGTTTCAGCAGCCTGCGCCTGGCCGGAGGCTTGAGCGGTTTCACCAAGCGGACGGAGAGCGAACACGATCCCTTTGGGGCGGGGCATGCCTCGACCAGCATCAGCGCTGCTTTGGGCATGGCCGAAGGCAGGCGCTTGAAGGGGGAACGGGGCCGAGCCGTGGCGGTCATCGGCGACGGCGGCATGACGGGGGGTATGGCGTTTGAGGCCCTGAACCACGCGGGCATTTTGGATAGGGATTTGGTGGTCGTTCTCAACGACAACGGCATGGCCATCTCCCCCAATGTGGGGGCCATGGGCCACTGGTTCAACCGGCGCTTGACCGGTCGCGGATTCAACCTGATGCGTCGGCGCGTCAAGGATGCCTTGACCAGCTTTCCGCGCTGGGGGGACATGACCATCGACTGGATTCGTCGCGGCATGGAGAGCACCAAGGTTTTTCTCACGCCGGGCATCTTGTTCGAGGGTTTTAATTTTCAGTATGTGGGCCCGGTGGATGGGCACCGGCTCGACGAGCTCATCCCCTTGTTGCGCAATGTGCGCGATTTGGATGGGCCCGTGCTGGTGCACGCCATCACCGTCAAGGGCAAGGGTCTGGATTGCGCGGAACAAGAACCCCGCCGTTATCATGGGGTGGGACCGGCTTGCCTGGAGAACGGGCATCCCGTGCGGATCGCGCCGGCCGACAAGCCGAGCTACACCGAGGTTTTTTCCAAGGCCCTGGTGGACCTGGGGCAGAAAGACGATCGGGTGGTGGCCATCACCGCCGCCATGCCGGACGGCACGGGCCTGAACGCCTTTGCTGAGTGTTTTCCCAGTCGTTTTTATGACGTGGGCATCGCTGAAGAGCACGCTGTCACCTTCGCCGCCGGTCTGGCCGCCGAGGGCTATCGGCCGGTGGTGGCCATATATTCCACATTTCTGCAGCGATCCTATGATCAGCTTTCCCACGATGTCTGCCTGCAAAACCTGCCCGTGACCTTCGTATTGGATCGGGCCGGCGTGGTGGGTGAGGACGGGCCGACCCATCATGGCCTCTTTGATTTGAGTTATCTGCCCAACATTCCCAATCTGGTTTTGATGGCACCTGCCGACGAGCAAGAACTGGTGGACATGCTGTACACGGCGGTTGAGCTCGGTGTCCCCGTCGCCCTGCGTTTTCCCAGGGACAAAGCCATCGGCATGCCCCTGCGGACCCAGCCCAAAAAGCTTGATTTGGGCCTGGGGCGCTTGCTGATCGAGCCCGAAGGCAAGCCGGACCTGGCCCTGCTGTCGGTGGGCACGAGGCTTTCCGCCGCTCTGGATGCAGCCAAGCGCTTGCAAGAGCAAGAAGGATTGCAGGTCATGGTGGCCGATGCCCGTTTCGTGAAGCCCTTGGACAAGAAGTTGATCCTGGATTTGGCCGACCGGGCCGGTCGCATCGTGACCGTGGAAGAAAACGTGCGGCGAGGTGGGTTCGGCGAGGCGGTTTGCGGCCTCTTGCAAGAAGAGGGGCGACTGGTGCCGGTCACCTGCCTGGCGGTGCCCGATCGTTTCATCCCCCATGGTTTGCCCAAAGGCCTGCTGGCCGAGCTTGGTCTGGACGCTTCCGGCATCGCGCGCGCGGCGCTGCGCCTCTGCGGTCGACAAAGCGTCCGCGTTGAGCTACCGGCCTGAGCTGCGCGGGATGGCTTCGGACAAAACATCCAAAATTCGAATCGACCATCTTTTGGTGGAGCGCAAACTTGCACCATCTCGCACCCGGGCCCAGGCCTTGATCATGGCCGGCAAGGTGGTGGTGGGCGATGAACGGGTGGACAAGCCGGGCACCCGGGTGCCGGTCGACGCGGCCCTTCGGGTCAAGGGGCCGGACCATCCTTATGTCTCCCGTGGGGGGCTGAAATTGGCCGGTGGCTTAGACGCCTTCGACATCGACCCGCGTGGCATGGTGGCCCTGGACGTAGGTGCCAGCACCGGCGGTTTCACCGACTGCCTATTGCAACGAGGCGCGCTGAAGGTCTTCGCCCTGGACGTGGGCCGGGCTCAAATGCACCAGAAGCTGCGCTCAGACCCCCGGGTTAAGGTCATGGAGCGCTTCAATGCCCGGCACCTGAAATCAGAGGATCTGGGCGAGCCCGTCGACCTGGCTGTCTTCGATCTGTCTTTCATTTCCGTGCGCTTGGTGCTTGGGCCGGTGCGGGACTGTCTGCGCCCGAGCGGGCAGATGGTGATCTTGGTGAAGCCACAATTCGAGGTGGGTCGCGAGCAGGTAGGTCGCGGGGGTATCGTTCGTGACGAAGCCCTGCAGCTCGGTGCCGTCGATAAGGTGTCGGCCGCGGCCGCCGACCTGGGCCTGACCGAGCAAGGCCGTGTCGAAAGCCCCATCTCCGGCGCCGACGGCAACCGGGAGTGGCTGCTTCATTTGTTTGGGCAGGGACGGAGGTCCGATTGTTTGAATCGTTGACGAATTTCGGCCGAATGATGGGCGAAGCGCTGGAAGGGGGAGCAATTGGACGGAAAAGGAGATGTGTTCAGGGTTTATCGTTGGTTGAGCGATGATTTTGGGAAAGGGATCGACCGATAGGCAGGAAGTTCTTGTTCTGAGCCGAAAAGAATCAGAAGGCGAAGACACCTCGACCTTCTTTCCTGATGTCCGGTTTGCAGGAGGACAGTTGCGACCTGGATGGGAGTCGATGGATCGGCATCAAGACGTATCCGGTGGGTCATCGTCAGAACAGGCTTTCTTCTTTTTCTTCCTCCACTCCCGTAACTGACGACGCATGGCCTCGACCCACAAATCCCCGCCGATGAAGTGGCCTCGGGTTTTCTTTGGATCTTGTTTGAAGCCTTTGTCGATCATGTAATGGTCCAGCATCTGTCGGTATTTGCGTTGTCGCTGTTTGTCCGTTTTTCCGAGGCGCATGTACCATTGGGGCAGCGT
>JAUVAM010000362.1 GCA_030591745.1 Deltaproteobacteria bacterium | reverse complement strand
CAACACATCACAAGCACCTTCGAGATACAGAGAGAAGGTTTGGTTTTTGACGAAGAAGAATTTTAAGTTGGGGTGGAAGATGAACATGCCGTCCCGTCCGATGGACATGTCGGCGCCGATTTCGCCCAGCAGGCCGAAAGGAGCCCAGGAGAACGAGAAATCGCTCATGACTCGATCACTGGTGAGCTTGTCTTCCATTCGCAAAAAGACCTGCCAGGAGGCGCCCGCGCCAAAGCGGACGACCGAGAGGCTTTCGCTCGAGTTTGTGGATGCGGCTTCCGTGTCGATGGTGGTCATGGCGGCGGCAGGGGCGGCGGCAGGGGCGGCGGCTGGGGCGGGAGCAGGGACAGGTTTGGCCTCGGCCTGAGCATTCCACAATTCGAAATCATCGGCGAGCGCCTCAAAGCCGGTGCAGAATATCGCCAGCGTTGCCATCAGAATCAGCCAGCTTTGGGTCATGCTTTTCATGATTGCCTCCCGGTGCCTTCTGGTACTTCAAGGACTGTGCCAGGGGCTAAGGCTTGGAATTACAGCTACTTACGATGAGTGTGGGCGGGGAAATGACGGGTGTTCTTGGACCCATGGGTGGGCCCATTGTACCCCTTTGCTAGTCGGTGCTTGATTCGAAAGGCTCAAGTCGAGGCAGCTCGGCACGTGCCAGGATGGTTTTGAGCTCTCGTGCGTACTGGCCTTTGGGGTTGTGCTGAAGGTAGGTGTTGTAAGCTTTGCGCGCTTCGCTTTCACGGCCTTGCCATTGGTGGATTGAGCCGGCCAGAACCCAGAGATCCGCCTTGGGACCAACCTTCGCCAGGCCGCGTTCAAGCACCCACATGGCCATGTCTTCCCGACCTTGCTCGAACATACAGAGGGCCAGGCCGTAGTAGCCGGCGTTTTGTTTCGGGGACATGTGCACGGCACGCCCAAAGGCTACCGAAGCGGCGTGATAGCTGGTTTTTCCGTAAAGCTGCCACCCTTTGCGAACAAGCACTTTGTATTTTTTGTAGTGTCTGCCGCGCGTATCCGCCTGGGCATAGCGGGGGT
Organism: Deltaproteobacteria bacterium; assembly: GCA_030591745.1. The sequence goes on along the minus strand of JAUVAM010000362.1, from coordinate 4,021 downwards.
TTGCTTTCCTTTGGCTGGGAATGGCTGCTCGCGCTACGGCTTCGGGTCCGGCATCCGGGGGAGGGGCCTCGAAAGTCTCTTCTGCTGGTTCTGGCTCCAGTTTTGGCTCCACCAGTTCTGGTTCCATGGCCGGGTTGGCTTGGGGTAGTTCAGCGATGGCGATGGCGGGTTTGTGGGCTTGAAGCTCGGGCTCGCTGGGATTCTGGAATTGGTAGATGAGCAGGCCCATGAGAGCGCCCACAAATAGCCCAATGGCGATGTCTTTTCGCCACCAGGCTGGGGTTTGGTTTTCAGCCCATTCCAACTCGGGTGGTTTCATCTTGGCCAGGTAGGATTCTAAGAGTTCCTCGACCAGATGGCTTGACATGGCTTGTTCGCCGTACATGGGTTTTCCCTCCGCCCATAAGAACAGCAAGAGATGTGCCAGCAGGCCTAAGTCTCCATTTTTTTTGATGCCTTGTTTTCTCTTCACTTTTTTTACTCTGTCCCCGTATCCTGGGTGGGTGAAAACTGACAGGGGGGTTGGTTTTACCCGGGGAAAAAACCTGGTTCTGGGACCCAGGGTGGGTGTATTATGACCCAGCCGGGTGGGATGAATTCGGCATGGATGTTTTCAGGTCTTGAGATAATTGGGCATTTCGGAGTGATGCCGGGAGGGTCGGGTTTGGCACGTATTTCGCTATTAGTCTTGCCGTGACCCAAGCACCGCCGAATGACCAAGGGGCGGTGGACCGTGAATGGAGGCAGGCAATGAGTGAGTCCAGCATTCTATTTGTTGATGATGACCCCAATATCCTGAAGGCGCTGCAGAGGACCATGCACAAAGAGCCCTATGATTGCTATTTTGCCGAGGGCCCCAAAGAGGCTTTGGACGTTCTTCATCGGGAGGATATCTCTTTGCTGGTCTCTGACCACTATATGCCGGATATGGACGGGCTGACCTTCTTGAAGAGGGTCAGAGATAGCGATCCTCAGATCGTGCGCGTGCTCATGACGGGCGCGCCCGAATTGGACTTGGCCATTCAGGCCATCAACGAGGGCGAGGTCTACCGCTTTTTGACCAAGCCCTGGAATGACGTGGAGCTTCGGATCACCCTCAAGCAGCTGATGGACTTCATCGACTTACGCCGAGAGAACCAGTCATTGATGGACACGGTGCGTCGCCAAAAGAGTTTCATCGACAACTTGTCCAAAGATCACCCGGACATCTTTGACGTCAAAAGAGATGCCTCGGGTGCCATCGTTATCGATATGGACGAAGTCTGAAACCGGAGGGGTCTCGGGTTCCGTACCGAACTCCCTGGGGGAGCTGAGTATGTCATCGACAGACGAACAACCGACCGGGCAGGGTAGTCCAATCATACTGGCCGTGGATGACGAAGCCAACGTGCTGGCGGCCCTCAGGCGATCCATGCGGCGCTGGCCCTGGACTGTCTTGACGGCTGAGAGCGGTACCCAGGGTTTGGAGATTTTGCGGCAGCATCCCGTGGCCGTGGTCATTTCCGATTACCAGATGCCCGAAATGAACGGCATTGAGTTTTTGAATGAGGTCAGAAAATCCTGGCCGGAAATTCAACGCGTCATGCTCACCGGAAATGCCGATCTTTCCATGATTGAACACCTGGTCAACCAGAGTGAAGTGTCTCGCTTTTTGACCAAGCCCTGGAGCGACTCCCAACTCAAAGCCACTTTGTCCGAGTGTATAGAGCGTGTCCATTTGGCCCAATCCAACGAGCGATTCAGAGGCGAGTTGGCTGAACGCAACAAGGATCTGGAGCGACTCAATAAGCAATTGGAGCGTCTGGTGGAAGAACGCACCCAGGCCCTGGTTCAGGCTGAAAAATTGGCCTGGCTGGGACGCATGGCCGGTGGTGTGGCCCATGAGATTAACAATCCCTTGGGCGGCATCCTGGCCTTTGTTCAGCTTCTGCAGCGCGCCGGCGTGGGGGAAGGTTCAAACAAGGAAGCGGTGGAGGCTATTTATTCCTGTGCGATACGCTGCAAGACCATCATCGATGATTTGTTGAGCTTTGCTCGTCGTCCTGTCTTGGCCGAGATGGAAGAGATTCAAATGAACACCCTGCTGGAAAAATCATGGAACATCGCCCGATTGAATCCGGAATTGCATGATCGAACGCTTCGTTTTGATATGGCTGATGACCTTCCTTTGGTCGCCGGGCAATCCAGTCTCCTACAGCAGGTTGTGATCAATTTGCTTCAGAACGCTTTCCAGGCCAGCCATGACGACAAGGCTGTGGTCTTGCGCTCTCGTCTCGACGATTCTTGGGTGCTGATCGAGGTTGAGGATGAGGGGTCCGGGATTCCGTCCGACGTTTTGCCTCAAATTTTTGAGCCCTTCTTTACGACAAAGGAAGTCGGGCAGGGCACCGGCTTGGGTTTGGCAATCTGCTACGGCATCGTTCAGGAGCATGGGGGCAAGCTGGCCGTGAAGAGCGAACCAGGACAGGGGACGCGGTTTACCATGCGACTGAAAGCGAGAGGGCGCGGCGAGGGAGGACAAGCATGATGACGCAAGTGCCAAGCAAGAATGAGAATGAGTTGGAGCGTCCATGGAAAGTGCTCGTTGTCGACGATGAGCCATTCATGCTGCAGGCCTGGCGGCGCATTTTGGAAGAACACCATTGCGAAATTCGAACCTTGTCCGACGGATCCGAGCTGATGGAACTGGTGGAGGCTTGGCGTCCGGATGTCACCCTCTTGGATATTCGTCTTCCCGGTGTCTCGGGGATTGATCTCTTGCGCGACATCAAAGAACGCAGTTTTGAAACCGAAGTGGTGATGATGACCGCTTTTGCCACGGTCGAGACGGCGGTGGAGGCCGTCAAACGGGGTGCTTACGACTTTTTGACCAAGCCTTTCGTCAACATCGATGCAGCGGCCTTGACGGTTTTGAAAGCAGCCAGGCACAGGCGCCTCTTGCAGCGCAACCGAGAGCTGGAGAGTTTGCTGGATGTGCAAGACAGCTTCGAGGGCCTGGTCGGTTCCAGCCCGTCCATGAGGAAGGTCTTTGACTTGATTGATGGTGTGGCCTACTCGTCTTCCACCGTGTTGGTTCAAGGGGAAAGCGGGACGGGCAAAGAGTTGGTGGCCAGGGCCATTCACCATCGCAGTCCTCGCCAGGCGCGTCCCTTTGTGGCCATCAATTGCGCCGCTTTGACGGACACCCTGCTCGAAAGCGAATTGTTCGGACACGAGAAAGGTGCCTTCACCGGTGCCACAAGCACCAAGCGCGGCCTGTTCGAAGTCTGTGATGGAGGTTCCATTTTTTTAGACGAGATCGGAGAAGTGCCGTCGTCTACTCAGGTCAAGTTGTTGCGTGTGCTGCAAGAAGGCGAGATGAAGCGGGTGGGCTCAAACGAGATTCGGCGAGTGGACGTGCGCGTCATTGCCGCCAGCAACCTGAACCTTGAGCGGGCCACGAAGGAAGGTCTCTTTCGTGAGGACTTGTTCTATCGTTTGAATGTTATCAGCATCGACTTGCCGCCTTTGCGGGTCCGCGTTGGTGATGTCTCGCTTCTGGCCCTGCATTTTTTGCGCAAGCACAACAAGCGAACGGGAAAGGATATCCAGACCATCGGACACGATGCTTTGAGCCTGCTTGAACGCTACAATTGGCCGGGCAATGTTCGAGAGTTGGAGAACATTGTCGAACGCGCTGTTGTTCTTTGCCGGAAAACAGAGATTTCACTCCCGGATTTGCCGGAAAACTTCAGGGCGTCCGGGCCTGCCCGCCGACCGGAGGGCAAGGTTTTGACCGAGTTGCCCTTCCGTGAGGCTCGTCAGGTAGCCATCGCTGAGTTTGAGCGGAAATATTTGCTTGAGATTCTGACCGAGTGCGAGGGCAACGTCAGTCGGGCTTCTCGCCAGGCCGGCATGGATCGAAGCAACTTCAAGCGCATCATCCGAAAGAATGACATGGATCCGAGCCAGTTTTTCGACAAAGCGACTGCCCCGGAGAGGAGGCGGTGATGCTGGATACAAACCAAGACGGCCTTCTGGT
>JAUVAM010000466.1 GCA_030591745.1 Deltaproteobacteria bacterium | reverse complement strand
TTAAGTTTCTTGAAGGCGGCGACGTGGAGATCACGGGCGCTTTTCCGGCAGGTAAAATCGGCACCACGCTGGAGAACCTTAAGGCCGCGGCCGCGGGTGAAGAGCACGAGTGGACCGAAGTTTACCCCGGCTTCGCCAAGGTGGCCCGGGAAGAGGGCTTCGAAGCCGTGGCCATGGTTTACGACGCCGTCAGCATCGCGGAAAAGCAGCACATGAAGCGCTACAAGGATCTGGCCGCCAACATAGAGGCCGGCAAGGTTTTCAAGCGCGCCGAAAAGGCAACCTGGCGCTGCATCAACTGCGGCTACCTGGTCGAGGGCGAAGAAGCCCCCAAAGCCTGCCCCGCCTGCGCCCATCCCCAGTCCTACTTCGAACTACTGGGCGAAAACTGGTAGGCGTCAAATACTGGTAGGGGGACGTTGTTGCGTTATTCTCTTAGAGTCAGAATTCTGCTGATTCCGATAAATCCGATTCTCTCTCCGCCCCCAGGGTCCAGATCTCGCGACCGGTTTTGAGCAGCTTCTTGTGGATGTCTACGTCTCCGGCGCCTTCAGCTTCGGCCATGGCCATGAGTTCGGCCAGGTCCTCGGGGCTGCCGTCGCAGAAACCCATGGGGCGCGGGTTGTTGGGCTGCATGAGTTGGACTTTGAACTCGCCTCGATCCCAGCGGCTCTGGGTGGCGTTGTCGTAGGGATAAATCATGGCAACAATCTACCACAATCAGGAAGGGGGGCGCTGGATGATTTGGCCATTTTTTTGCGTGTTTGCTTGTCTTGAGCGACACTAGGGGGTGAAAAGGCCCAGGGTGAGCCGTATGAAATATAGTGTCTTGTTGGTTGATGATGAGCCCAACATTCTTAAGGCTTTGGTGCGTTCTTTGCGGAAGGAGCCTTATGATTTTTTGACGGCTCAGTCCGCCTCTTTGGCTTTGGGCATGATGGACCAGAGCCCCCCCGACGTGGTCATTTCCGATGAGATGATGCCCGGCATGCTGGGCAGCGAGTTTCTTTCCCACGTGCGGGATGCCTACCCAGAGACCATTCGCATGATGCTCACCGGCACGGACAATATAGAGCGTGCCGAGCGCGCCATGCGTGACGGGGCTGTGTTTCGGTTTTTTCGTAAACCTTTTGATCCTTTGGAAATCGGTCGGGCGATCTACGACGGTATTTTGATGCGCACGGTGAGCGGCGGTGATGACCCCCGCATGCTCATGCCCATGAGCATGCAAGCGCAGGTCTTAGAGGCCATGCGCCCCATCCCGGCCCGAAAAAAAGCCGCGCCTCCGCCCGCGCCGGTCGTGGATCTGGGAGAGGCCGAGCGGCAGAGGCAGACCCTGGTGGCGGATGTGGTGCCCAAGGTGGTCGAGCATCTGCGGACCAAGTTGGAGCAGGCCCGAAGCAAGGATGAAGTGGTGGCCATTTTTGCCGAGATCCGCGGGCTTCTGGCCCAGGTGAACTCAGCCGAGCACAAAGAAGAGATCGTGGCGGTTTTTCGTCAGGTCTGGCAGCAAATCGAATCCCGCATCAACCAATAGCTTCCCAGGGTTCACCATGCCAAATGACTTTGATCCCCAGGCTCCGGCCGTTCCTGACGCAGGTATTTTTGGTCTCGACGTGGAGCCGGAAGACGCGGGGGTGGTGCTGATTCCCGTGCCCTTCGATGCCACGGCTTCTTTTGGTGAAGGAGCCAACGAGGGCCCCTCCGCCATCCTTGAGGCCTCCCACCAGTTGGACCTTTTCGATCCGGTCCTGGGTCGGCCTTACGAGGCGGGTATTTGCATGCTGGACGAAGATCCGGAGATCGTCGGCCTGGATGCTCAGGCCTCGGCTCTTGCCGGACCCATCCATGATGCTGGTGGGGTGGAGACCGAGCCGGAGCTTATCGAAGATGCCCGACAGGTCGACGAACTCATGGCCCGCGTGCACGACAAGGTTTACGAGGAAGCTTGCCGCTGGCTGGACCTGGATAAGCTCGTGGGTGTCGTGGGCGGGGACCACTCGGTGCCCTTTGGGCTCATGCGGGCCTTGGCCAAGAGGCATCCGGACATGGGGGTCTTGCAGATCGACGCCCATTGCGATCTCAGGGTGGCATACGAGGGCTTTACCTGGTCCCATGCTTCCATCATGCACAATCTGCTTGATCGTTTGCCGGGCGTGTCGCGTCTTGTGCAGGTGGGCATCCGGGACTTCAGCGAAGAAGAGCACAAGCGCATCGAGCAAAGCGCGGGACGCATTCAGGGCTTTTATGATCATGTCTTGCAGTCCAAGCGCCTGGAGGGTCGGCCCTGGTCCGAGCAAATTGCGCCCATGGTCGAGGCTTTGCCCAATACGGTTTATGTGAGCCTGGACATCGACGGCTTGGACCCGGCGCTCTGTCCCCACACGGGTACGCCCGTCCCGGGGGGACTGTCTTTCGCCGAGTTGGATGCTTTGCTCGGGGCCGTGGTGCGTAGTGGGCGCAAGCTGGTGGGTTTTGATCTCTGTGAAGTGGCACCCGGTCCGGACGACGTGGCATCCTGGGACGCCAACCTGGGCATGCGGGTTTTATACAAGCTCATCGGCTGGAGCCTGCGTTCAAAATCCGCCATTTAGTCACAAACCTTCACAATCTCTTCGGATTTTTCGTCCACATTGACTATAGAGACGATGAGTGCTCTAATGCCCAACTACAGGTGCCGGGCATTGTTTGAAGGGTTTTCGGAGGCGATGGATAACCTTGCCCAAAAAGAGGGGCGGCGAGACATGAAAATCAAGACAATTTGTGCTGGGGTGTTATTGGTTTTGCTTTGGGCCCCTGGGGTCTTTGGCTTGTCGGTTGAAAACCAGGTGGATTTGTTGCTGAACTCCTTGCGTTTTGACCGAACCATGAATGCCCGTCTGGCCGATGGTTTGAAGATCGGCGTGGTCAGCCTGAATGGCTATGCCCAGGGACAGGTGGTGGCGACCAAGGCCGAGCAGGCTTTCAAGACCCTGGCTGGAAAAAAATTCAGAGGTCACCAGACCCAAGTCGTGGCCATTCGGGGTTCCAGCCCTGAAGAGTTGGTGCAGGCCATGGTGGGTCAGGGCTTGGACTTGCTATTTGTTTGCCCCTCCCCGCTTGAGTGCTTGAAGCGCCTCTTGATCGCGGCAACATCCAATAAGGTCTTGGTTTTTGCCTGTGACGCCCAGGGCGTGAAGGCGGGGGCGGCTTTGGCTGTCGTGGATCGTGCCGGTCAACCGCGCATCCTGCTCAATGTGGACGCGGCGCGGATGCAGGGGGCCAATTTCAAGTCCAGTTTCTTGCGCATGGCCGAATGCATCAACTCCGCGGGCGAGCTCAAGGCCGTCTATCAGCATCCGACCTTGGTGGGCAAACGCAAGATAGTCGGGGACGATCCGGTTTATCCGAAGATGGCGCGGCTGGCCAAGAAAGAGGCCACCCTGGTGGCCAAGCTGATCATCGCCCCCGATGGCGGCATTCGGGATGTCAACTTTCTCAAGACCGACAAGCTTTTCGAAAATGCCGTGCGAAAGGCTCTGAACACTTGGCGTTTCAAGCCTCACCACATCGCGGGCCGGGCCGTGCCCACCTACACGGTGATGAACTTCAAGTTCAACCTGAACTGAGTCCGCTTATTTGATTTGTTTGAGCAAGGTAACGGGATCGCTTGTGGGCATTTTGCAGGTGCCCAGGGTGCAGACGTAGTCCGTGGCCTTGCCGTCCCTGGCTTTTTATCCGCCCAAAGCCGGAAGCCACTTCAGCGTTTCGACATCGGCACCCTCGGGGCCGAGTTGGACCAGGACCACATTGGCCGGTAGGTGTTTGTGAATCTGTTTCACCAGGGCTTGCGTGGTCGGATCGTCCCGCTTGCCGGCCACCACCACCTCGTATGCGGGGTACAGTAAGCGCAGACCCAGTTGCAGCCATGTGCCCATTTCCATGCCCGCCCTTTCGATGAGGGCACTTCGTCCGTGCAGGACACGGCTCACCTGCTGATGCCCCGCCCGATCCCCGGCGATTGCCGACAGCCTGTCCAAAGCCTGCAGCAAGGCCGCATTGCCGGAGGGGCGCACTCCGTCCCTGAGAATCAACGGCCTGCCCAGAGGGGCATTCACGCTCGATTCGGTCAGGTAGTAGGTTCCGTCGGGGTGGGCAAAGTGACTTTTGGTGAAGTCCAACAAGTCCTTCGCTGCTCGCAGGTAAGAAAGCTCC
>JAUVAM010000148.1 GCA_030591745.1 Deltaproteobacteria bacterium | reverse complement strand
CGGCTCACGCGCGCCATGGCAATGGCTGCCTCAGCCCCTTGGTGGTCTTGGGTTTCAGGCATCGCGCACATCAGCCTCCGGTCCATGTACTTCCAGATGCCGGAGAGATCGAAGCCTCCGTCCCCGATTGTCGGGTGGACGAGTTGGGCAGCGGGGGCCAGGGTCTCGAGTCCTGCGAGCATCCCTGGTTCTATGAGTATTCCTGTAATTTTTCTGTGCCGAGGCGCCCCGAGGTCTCTTTCGACGAGGATTTCATTGGCTGGGGCATGGAAGACATTGTGTTGGGCTACCGGCTGGTGAAGTCCGGTTATGATGTCTTGGTGGAGCCTACCGCCCGGGTGCTTCACGTCGAGGCCCCGCAGCCCAGGGATCCTTTCCTTTGCGAAGACCGGGGACTTCCTCCGACCTACGATACTTACGTTCGCAACATGGTTTTGTTCATCGACAAGTATCCCGAGGATGCCCATTTATACGAATTATTGGGCGCGGACCTTCGGTGGTACGTCAGAGATGAGTCAAACCAGCATTGGATCAAAGACGGTCATGAACACGAGGCCGGTTCCGTGATGAATTTTGAGCGTGAAGCGCGCAGGCTCGCCGCCATGGATTCCCTTCGGGATGAGCCGGGGCAGCGTTTTCGCGAACCCCTTGCTTGAGAAACCCATGGACTCAATACCCAATCATGCGCACCCGGCTTTGGCCTGGGGCTTGGACGAAATCGCCATCGAGTTGACGGTGCACTGCAACCTCAAGTGCGAAATGTGTTCTGTCTGGGAGGGCCGGAAGCATGGGGTCGACGAGACTTTGACCCGTAGCTTGCTTGAGCAGGCCCGATCCCGTGGGGCTCGGTCTTTTATTCCCTGCGGTGGCGAATGCTTCATGCGAAAAGATTTTACGGATCTGCTCGCATACGCCGATGGCTTGGGTTTTGAGTCGAGCGAGGTGGTGACCAATGGTTTGTTGCTTGGTGATCACCTGGAGCGACTGGCCGAGTTGAAGTCTGTTCGCTTGCATTTTTCCATCGATGGGCCCGAGTTGATTCATGACCGATTGAGGGGTTCCGGCGTCTATGCCAAGGCCATGAGGGCTGTAAAAGATGCTCTGAAATTGGGGATCTCGACCGGCCTTTCCGGCGTGCTCATGAAGCCCACTTTGGATACCGCAACGCATATTCTTGAGTTGGCGGCGGATTTGGGCATGGAAGAGGTGAGCTATCAGCCCTTCCAGGTCGAGATCCAGGGCATGGATCGAGATCCGGGGCCCTGGCTCTTTGCGGATTCGGATCGCCCCTGGTTGGAAGATGGGCTGGCCGCCATCCGGCACCGCGCTCGAGAACTCGGTGTGCGCATTTTTACGGAAAGCCTCTTGGATTTGGTACCCGCGTATTATTTTGAAGGTCTCAGGCCAATTCCTCCCGGTGGTTGTTTCGTGCCCTCACGATTTCTGTTGGTGGATATTTCCGGGGATGTGTTTCCCTGCTTTTTTATGCGAGACGACGTGATGGGCAATGTGATGAAAGGGGACAAGCTGGCCGATATTTGGCATTCGGAGATCCATGATGCGTTACAGCTATTGGCCATCGATTCCAGATGCCCGGGTTGCCTGGCTGCCTGTTCCGATATCGCCTCCTTCGACGACCAGGTGAAGCGGTGAGCCTCGTTCGCAGGGTCTGTCACTGTGGTGCCGAGCTTGTCTGGGATGCTTCGGCCGACCCCGTTCCCTTGCGGCGCTTGCCATGTGAAAAGTGCGGTGCCGAGCACTTGTTTTCCCTGTATGAAAAGATGGACATCGCCCTGAGCGAAGACTGCAACCTCAAGTGCATCATGTGTCGGCGTCAAGAGGATGCCGCGCGCCTCGACAAGGAAGAAGTCTTGCGGGTTTTTCGGGAGGCTTCAGCCATCGGCATGAAGGTTGTTTCTTTTTGCGGTGGCGAGCCTTTCATGCATCCGGCGATGCTGGATTTGGTTGAGGGCGCGGTCGAATTGGGGCTGAAGGTGCAGTTGACGACCAACGGCACCCTGGTCACGCCGGAACGCATCAAAAGATTGCGTGGTTTGGATTGCATGACCGTATCCATCGACGCGCCCGGGGCCCTTCACGATCAGATACGCGGCTTGCCCGGTACTTACGAAAAGGCCTGTCGAGCGCTTGTTTTGGCAGCCGATGAGGGCATTACGCGGGGAACGAATACGGTGATTCAGCGAGACAATGCCGAGTCACTTTGGGATCTGTTCGAGGAGCTCATGGAGGTGACCGAGGGCCGCCTTCAGTATGTGCGCCATGCCCCGGTGGAGGTGGTGCCCGAGACGGCCGACCTCATGGTCACGGATGAGCAAGTGCCTTTGGTGCAAGAACAGTTGCGGCGGATCGCCGCGGCCTGCGATGAGCGAGATGTCTACTTCAGCCATCGCAAGCAATTGCTTGAGCATCTGCCCTTGTATTTGGACAAATGGACTCGGCACCGTCCCCTCGGCGGATGCGCCATCCCGCGCAAGTTCATCGGATACAGTCATCTCGGTTTCTATCTTTGCTGGCATCAGGGACGGAGTATTCGGGCGAATGGTCTTGTGGAAGCGCTCGAAAGTGAAGTGGCCGCGGAAACCTTGCGGGAGGCTGCGGCAAGTGAATGCGTGGGCTGTAATGCGCTGACGTATTCCTGGGATGAGGAGTGGAACGAGGGGATTTTACAAGGCAAGTTGGTTCGTGACGAACAGTTGCCCGACCCGCAGACTCAGATTCATGGTCAGTGGGATGCTGACTAAATCATCCATGCTGCTGGGTGCCAACCTGCCCTATCTCATGGGGGCCTACGACCACGATTTGGCGCCCAATCCCAAGAAGCCGGAATGGGGTTATGCCTTCACGGACTGGATCGGCGCGCGCTATCTGGCGTCTTGTCGGAAAATGGGACTGAACGCAGTTCGTATTTGGCTTTGTGAGAACGCGGAAGGCTTGCTGCTGGATGAGGCGGGGATGCCGGTGGGCGTGTCTCCTCAGTTGTTGAGGTCTGTTCAGGCTTTACAGGGAATGGCCGGCCTGGCCGGGTTGAAAATTTATTGGAGCTTGTTTGACGGCAACGCGTGGCAGCGAAATCGTGATGAGCTTGGGGTGCGAATTTTTTCCGACGAAGGGTTTGCGGAAAGCATCATTTCTCATGTTTTGCCCGAGCTCGCTCGTGTTTTGGACCCGAGGGTGAGTTTGGGCCTGGAGATTCTCAACGAGCCCGAGAGCATGAGCAGGGAAGTGGTGGGGCCGGAGGGCTTGAGCTGGGAGACCCTGGCAGTCGGAATAAGAAGGCTGGGCGGGGCGTGGAAAAAGCTCAGTCCCCAGATCCCCACGACGGCGGGTTGCCAGGCTGTTTTCTTGCCGGGTCTGTGGTGCGATGCCGCCAAAGTGGGAAAGCCCCCGGTGGATGCAGTCGACATCCACGTGTATCACCAGGAGGGTGGACTGCCGCCAAGGGAAGACCTGCCCGTGGACATCGGCGACCTTCCGCTGCTCGTCGGCGAATGTGGTGAGCGCGAAGGAAACGATCGACCCGGCAATGACCATTTGCTGCATTATTTCCACAACGGCAAAAAGCTCGGCTATGAAGCTGTCTTCTTCTGGAAATTCGAGGGCCCGGGGATGCTAGCCCTCCGTCATGATGAATTGCTGCATGATCCGCTGATGTTTGAGCCCACCGATCTGGGTGTGAAGCTACGCATCTTGATCGAGCGCGGCCTGGATTCCTTCAAAGAGGCCTGATAAGCCTCCGTCCCCAGATTTTCCAGATTTTCCTTTTCAGATTTTCCTTTTCAAGGGAGATGAAAATACGATGAAAACGCAACAATACGAGAGTGATTATCACTTCAGAGCCCGGGATGTTCTTTTGGGTACCCAAATGCTCTTTGTCGCCCTTGGTGCTCTTGTTCTGGTGCCACTGCTCACGGGCTTAAATCCCAATGTGGCTCTTTTTACCGCTGGAGCAGGCACACTTCTCTTTCAGGTCGTTACCAAGGGAAAAGTCCCTATTTTTCTCGCTTCTTCCTTCGCCTTCATCGCTCCAATTATTTATGGTGTCCAGACTTGGGGTATTGCAGGCACCATGTGCGGCCTGCTGGCAGCCGGCGTTTTCTATATATTGCTCTCGGTACTGATCTATTTTCAGGGTGGGAAGATACTTCACACAATCCTGCCACCCATTGTTACCGGACCTGTTATCATGGTCATTGGACTTATCCTTGCCCCCGTTGCGGTCTTCATGGCAACAGGCATGACCGGAGACGGTTCGTCTGAGCTTGTTCCACGCAATACCGCTCTTATTGTTTCTTTCACTTCACTTGCTGTAACCCTTGCCGTTTCATTGCTCGGTCGAGGACTGTTTAAGCTCATTCCTATTCTTTGCGGAATTATCGCCGGCTACCTGATCTCCATTCCTTTCGGGCTTATTGATCTGACCCCTGTCAGAGAGGCTGCCTGGTTTGCCATGCCATCATTCACCTTGCCTGTGTGGAACCTGGAGGCGGTTTTCTTCATCGTTCCGGTTGCCATCGCTCCTGCCATTGAGCATTTCGGTGACATTCTGGCCATCGGTTCTGTGACCAAAAAGGACTACCTAAAAGATCCGGGTATTCATCGCACGATGCTTGGCGATGGTCTTGCGACCAGCCTGGCGGCCCTCTTCGGCGGCCCACCCAACACAACCTATTCAGAGGTGACCGGGGCTGTAACGCTTACCAAAACATTCAATCCGGCCATCATGACCTGGGCGGCAATTATCGCCATCATCCTCGCCTTTGTTGGAAAAGTCGGAGCCATGCTCCAGACCATCCCATCCCCTGTCATGGGTGGAATTATGCTTCTCCTTTTCGGCGCAATCACAGTGGTGGGTCTGAATACCCTTGTACGGGCCCAGGAAGATCTCACGGAACCACGCAACCTTGCCATCATTTCACTCATCATGGTTTTGGGTATTGGTGGAATGAGTTTTTCAGCGGGTGCATTCACCGTGAAAGGAATCGGGCTCGCCGGCATTATCGGGGTCCTGCTCAACCTCATATTGCCTGGAAGAAAGAAGAAGGAGGCTTGATCCCGCCGACTTGGGTGTGAAGCTGCGCATGCTAGTCGATCGTGGTCTGACCTTTGGCGGTCTTCACGGTCCGGCTTGCCATCGCGTACAGGCAGGGCATCAAGAACAGAGCCACCGGGATTTCCGCGATGAGGCCGCCGATGGCTCCCACCGCCATGGGCTGAAGCATGTCGCCCCCCACGCCGATGTTGAAGGCAAGCGGCGTCAGTCCGGCGATGGTGGTCGCTGTCGTCATGATCCTGGGTCGCAGGCGCAGGCGGGCGGCCTCTTGTACCGCCGCGGCGGCTGCGCGAAACCGTGAGTCTGTTCTCAGCTCGTCCGCCAGGGTGAAGAGCAGCACACCGTCGTTGACCGTCGCCGCCAACACGACCAGCAGGCCGACCAGTACGGTTGCTCCCATGGCGAGGCCGCTGGCCATTAGTGCGAACACCATCCCGGTTGCGCTCATCGGAATGCAGCACAGGATCATAAAGGGATACCTGACGCTGTTGAACTGTACGGCGAGTACAACCATCGCCAGGAAAATCGCCAGGCCGAGGATGCCCAAGGCCGTCTTCGTCAAGTCCTCCATGAGTCTGGCCTTGCCGCCGTAATCGAGTTCATAGCCGGCCGGCAGGTCCAGTTTTTTTAGATCGGTTTTGAGTTCGTTTAGTGCAAGGCCCACACTCGCACCCCAAGCATCGGCGCGAACGACCACCTGTTTGACCTGATTTTCCCTGATGATTTCCACGGGGCCGGTCCCCTGGGTGACCGTGGCCAGATCGCGCAGTCGAAACTGTCTTCCATCCGCGCCGGACAGGACGAGGTTTTCGATGTCCCGTTTGGAGCGGATCTGCTTTTCGGGAATGCGCAGCCTGATGTTGTAATGCTCTTCGCCTTCTTGATATCGGCCGGCGATGACGCCATGGAGCAAGGCTTTGAGCGTCGTGGCCACGTCGGATACCGAGACACCCAGGTCAGAGGCTTTCTTTCTGTCGATTCGGACGAGCAACTCGGGTTTGGTTAAATCCATGCCGAGGTTCACGTTGCTCAGGTGAGGGTTCTCCTGCGCGGCTCGGACAACCCCGCGGGCCAACTCGAAAAGCTTCGAAAGCTCGGGTCCGCGCACTTGAATCTCAAGATCGGATTGCCCCATCTTCCGAATGCCCTTGATGCGCATCTGTCGAACCATCACCTTGCCGCCCGGAGGTGCCATCTTCGAGAGGCGTTTCTTCAGTTTTTGCATGTAGGCCTTGGTGGTGACTTTGCGAGCGCCTCGCGGGGCAAGCTGGAGGTCGATTTCTCCCTCGTTTGCCACCTCGAAGGTGTAAAGGCCCCACACCTTGCCGCCAGACAGCGTGAAGGCGCTTTCGATCAGGGGATCCCCCGAGAGTTTTTGCTCGATGCGGGCAAGCAGTTTGTCCGTTGCCCCAAGCGACGACCCGGTCGGTAGCTTGACCTTGACCATGATCCGGCCGTCATCAAGCTTGGGTAAGAATTCACTGCCGAGCGATGGTGCCATCAGCGTTGCTGTAACCAGGATGCCGACAAAAATCGCCAATACAGGCCAACGCCAGCGCAGGCAATGTCGCACGATTTTGCCGTAACCGTCTCGCAGTCGCACCTGCCACCGGGGGGAACGCTGTGTCCCGGGCTTTCCCAGAAGCAGGCTGCCAAGCATCGGAACCAAAGTGAGCGAGCAGATCAGGCTGACCAGCACGACGCCGGCCACCACCAGAATGAGTTCACGAAAGAGGAGGCTGGTGATGCCCGAGACGAGCAGGTAGGGGACGAACAAGGCGAGTAGCGTGAGGGTGCCGGCGAGCACCGCCCCAGCCACCTGAGTCGTGGCATTCACGGCGATGCTGTCTTGATCCCTTTGTCCTTCCTCGTTTTGGCGCGAAATGTTTTCCAGCACCACGATCGAGTTGTCGAGCAGCACGCCGAGCGCGATCACGATGCCCGCCAGGGTAAAGATGTTGATGGAAAAGCCGCCCAGCCTCATCAGCGCGAAGTTGATGATCAAGGTCAAAGGCAGCGCGGTCATGAGCACAAGGGATTGCCTCAGGCTGCCAAGAAACAGGAAAGTCACGAACAAGATGAGCAGCGCGGCCTGGGACGCGGCCGCCTTGACGCTTGAGAGGGCACCGTCCACATATTCCGCCTGGCTTTCCACCATCCCCAGCTTGATGTGTCCCGGGAGGACCGGGCTGAGCTCCTCAATCCTTTGGCTCAAGGCCCTTGCTACCTCGACCGTGTTGGAATCCGGCTGTTTTTGGACGCTAAGCTTGACGCAGGGACTCGAGTCGAGCCGCGTGATGACACGCACTTCCTCGTGGGCATCCACGACCTGGGCGAGGTCCCGCAAATAGACCTTGGCGATTCCGTGGTTCTTGACCACCACGCTTCGGATTTCGTCGAGAGACGTGATCTCCCCGAGGGTTCGGGCGATGAGTTCCCGGGGCCCTGCGTTGACTCGCCCGGCGAACATCTCCACGTTGGCCTCGCTGAGGGCGTGTTGAATATCACCGACCGAGAGCTCGTGCTTCTCGAGCGCGACTGGATCCAGGTGGACTCTGATTTCGCGTTTCAGGCCGCCCAGGATTTCTGCACCGCTGACGCCGGAGACAGCCAGTACGCGGTCCAGAAGCCAGGTTTCCGTCCAGTCCCTTATCTCGACGAGATCCCAGAGCGATGACTGGACGGTGAGTTGGACCACGGGCAGCTG
>JAUVAM010000077.1 GCA_030591745.1 Deltaproteobacteria bacterium | reverse complement strand
ATCGACGATTTGTTGGCCACCGGAGGCACGGCCGCGGCCACGGCCAAGCTCGTCGAAAAACAAGGCGGGCAGGTCGCGGGCTTTGCTTTCGTAATTGAGTTGGGATTTTTGGAAGGCGGAAAGAAGCTGACCCCTCATCCGGTCCGGTCTTTGCTCAACTACTAGAAAACAAACCCAATCGAAAAATAGGGGATGCCGAAGGGGGTATACTTCCAAGCATTTTCGATGTAGTCGTCGAATATCGGCAAGAAGAAGCCCACGTCGCCGAATAGGATGTCGCCGTGCCCGCGCACGCCATAGGCCATGATGACAACAGCCTCTTCATTGAGGAGGCCATCGGAGTTGACCAGGAGGGGGGCGGTCAATTCCACCTGGGTGGACCAGTTGCGGTGGAAGGCCCATCGGTAGCTGAGGTTGGGCAGCAGGATGGCCCCGTCGACCATGTCTATGTCTTTGCCCTCTTCACGAAAGCCGGCAGTTAGCACCGCCAGGCCCACGTTGATCAGGTGACGACCGAACTGGAAGCTGATTTGGGTGTGGCCACCGGCGAGAAAGATGAAATCTCCGGCTTCATCTCCTGCATAGGGACCCGCCAGTCCAAACAAGCCGCCCACGCCCACAGCCACATTTTCACTTAAATCGAATCGGGCTCGAATGCTGGGGAAAACGCCTGAGACATAGACGGGCAACACCATCTGGGCGCCGATCTGGAGGTTCTCGTTCAAGTTGTACTGCAGGTCCCATAGTCCCGCGCCGTAGCCGGTCATGCTGAACTCGCCGACTGGAGCGTCCATGGCGGTTGGAAAATAGATGCCGCGATTGATGGTGGACCGTTGATTCTCAGGCTTGGTGCTTTTCGATACGGATTCAAGCTTGGCATCGAATTGGCATCCCGGCACGTCAGAGAGGATTTTGACCTTCTCCAGGGCCACACAGCCCTCGGGGCAGCTTCGTAGAACCTCGATGGTGGGGGCTTTCAAGGACTGGACAAAGGCTTGTGGAATGCAGCCAGGAGGACAAAGCGGGCAAGGTTCGGCCGAAGTCGTTTTTACCGCGGAGAGCGACAGCAACAGAAACAGCAAAACGGCATTGCGCATGGACTTCCCCCTGTCAGAGATGGAGCTTTACTCTTCTCGTTTCTCTTCTTCTTTTTTGAGGTCTTCGAAGGATTCGTCGGCGCGCTTGCGTATGGCTTCTTTTTCGGAGTCGGCTGGCTGTTTTTTCTCTTCCAGATCATCCAGGCGTTTTTCCAGTTTTTCGATCTTTTCAGTCTGTTGGTCGTCTTCCACGCCGAAATGGAACCCAAAGCCCAGGCCGATAGAGAGCAGGCCGATCTTGACTCCGCCCTCACAGGGTCCGTTGAAGCCCAGCACGTAGTGGAGGTAGCCCACTTCAGGCCTGATGAACCAGCGTTTGCCGCCGAAACTCATGCCCACATGACCACCTACGGCGAAGGTATACAGGTTTTGATCCTCACTGCTGCCGCCCGAATCCTGTGCCACCAAGGCCAAATTCCAGCCAGAGAATCGGCCCTTGAGCCCGCCGTAAAATGAGAAAGAATCGCTGAGGCGGATGGTAAATAAGATTGGCAGATCCACGCCGTACTCGTTGAAAATGAAAAAGGGTCGGGAGTAACTGATGCCCGGGGCCAAGGCCATGCTGAAGGTGGGTGTATGCACCAGCCTGAATTTGGCGTCTCCCTGTAGGCCCATAAAGTGCAGTTTGAAGCCGATGTCCGTGTCTTCGCCCAGGCCGAAGCGCATCATGATGTCGGGTAAGACGTTGGGGATGAAGCCGAGTTCGTCATTCTCATCCCACTCGGAGACATTTCCGTTGTCGTCGGTGACTTCAAGGCTGTCGATTTTGGTGGTACTCCAGCCCATGGCATATTCCACGCCGCCCTTGGGCAGGGTGTCCGCTGTTTGGTAGGACATGACGGAAAAACAGCCGTTCAGCAGGCTGCCAGCCAGCAGCAAACTCGAGAAACAAGCCAGTCGTCTAATGAAATTAGGCATGAGGCCTCCTTGAGGTGCTTTCCAGCGCTATGTTGACTTTGACGTGTCACACTAGCCTGAATTCGCCCAATTCTCCAAAAAAGACCCTTATTTTCTTTCCATTTCTAGCCGTCTGCGGTGTCGAATAAGCAGGAGATCCTTGACGTGTGGAATCCATGGGCGAAAATGGTGTTTTCAACTTGTCGAGAAGGGAATCGAGCCCTTGGCAGCCAATCCTCCCCAATTGGCGGAGCTTTACGACCGTTATGGACACTTGGTCTTTCGACGGGCCGTGATGTTTTTGGGTTCCGAGGCCGAGGCCGAGGATGCTTGCCAGGAAGTGTTTATCAAGGCCATGCGCAATCTCGACGGTTTTCGTGGGGAAAGTGCCGTGTCCACTTGGCTTTATCGCATCACCACGAATCATTGCTTGAATCTTCTGCGCTCGCGCAAAAGGCGAAAACGGCGCTTGGAGAGAGAAAGGCAGCAGGTGGATTTTCAGAGTGGCTTGCCCCAGGATCAGCTGGAAGAAATTCGGCAGTTGTTGCCGAGCTTCGATCGGCGTACCCAGCAAGCTGCTTGGGCTTATTTCGTCGACGAGATGAAGCAGAGCGAAGTGGCCGAAGCCCTGGGCATCAGCGTGCCCACCGTGAGGAAGGTTCTGGAACGCTTCGTGCGCAAGGCCCGTCGAAGGCTGGAAGGAGAGTCGGCCCATGACTGAGCTCTTCGAGATAAGGCCTGAAAGAAGTGCTGAAGAACACCCGACTGCCTGGGCATTGGAATGTCATCATGCAGGCGACGGTGAACCCGTCTTGCGAAAGAGCATCGAAGATCACTTGAAGAAATGTCTGAGCTGCCGGGAAAAGCTGCAGGCTCTGAAGGAGGCCGGCGCCAATTTCGAAGGGCGGATGAACCGGGCCGGCTTTTTGGCGGCAGTTCGGCAGGGAGTTGAGGAGAAGCTAGACGAACCTTTGAGCAAAAGACGCATCTGGCCCTGGTTCGCCGTGGCCGGCACTGCCCTTGCTGTGATGTTGTTGTGGATGGTGCTTCAACCGCAGTTGGGCCTCCTCGGCGGAGAAAGTCCTGATGGAATTCGCATCAAGGGTGACTCGACTTTGAAGCTCGGTTTCTTTATCGAACAAGACGGTAAGACCGAGCTTGTCGATCCCCAAAAAGTCTTACATCCTGGCGAACGGATTCAGTTTGCCTTGACCGGACCCAAGGGTGGTTTTGTGCATCTGGTGGGCGTGGATGAATCGGGCCTGGTCAGCGTTTATTATCCGCGTTCGGATCAAAGTCAGGAAGAATTTCCGGGCGGGGTGGGTCGGCCGGTGCCGGGGGCCGTATTGTTGGATGAGACCTTGGGGAGGGAGCGCATTTTTGTTCTTGTCTGCGACCAGGCCATGAAGGCTGCTCAGATTAAATCTCGGGTGAAGGGGCTTCGGCCTGATGTGCGAGGCTTGCTGGATGAGGACAGGTTGGACTTTGACTGTGGGCAAACCAGCCTGGTCCTGCACAAGGAGCGACGCCCGTGAGCCGATTATTCAAAACGAGCTTGGCCTTGTCCCTGTTTTTGTGGCTGGGTCCCCAAGCCGACCTGCGGGCCGAGTGGGCACCGGGTCAACTGGAGATCATGGGTCTGATGGTGGGGCGCAACGACGGCGGTGCGGATTTGGAGCGTTTGCGTTACGCCGAGCGGGATGCAGAGAAGGTCCGGGATGTCTTTGTCGAACTGGGTGGAATCTCCGAGAAACAGGCCCATTTGTTGATCGCACCGGATGCCGAGAGTTTGCGTGCGGCTTTTCGTCGATTGGATAGGAAAATTCGGCACAGGCGAGAAGATGGCGGAAGGGTGTTGTTGGTTTTTTTCTACTCGGGGCATGCCAAAGACGGTGCCTTGCGTCTGGGCGCGGAAGAGCTGGACATGGCCGAGATCAGTCGATGGTTGGAGCACTCGCCGGCTGATGTGCGAATCGGCTTTATCGATTCTTGTCAGTCCGGGGAGATGACGCGGCTGAAGGGCGGCGCTCTTTTGCCCAGTTTGCTGGAGCTTGAGCAACACACCAGCGGGCACATCATCATGACCTCCAGCTCGGCCCGGGAAAGTTCTCAGGAGTCGGATGAGATCGGTGGTTCTTTTTTTACGCATTACCTGGTCAGCGGTCTTCGGGGCTCCGCCGATAGCTCGGGTGATGGGTCGGTGTCGCTCAAGGAGATTTATGAGTTTGCCTACAATCGCACCGTGAATCGAACGGCCTCCAGCCGGGCCGGCACCCAGCATCCGACTTATGGCTACAAACTTAGTGGCCGGGGCGAGATTATCTTGACGCGCGCAAGTGGATCGCCCAGTGGGCTGGTCTTTGCTGAAGATCAAGCTGGAAGTTACCTGGTTTACGATTTGGAGAAAGAGCGGATCGCCGCCGAAGTGGAGAAGAAAGCAGGGGGGCGTCAGTCCATCGCACTTTTGCCGGGGCGCTATATCGTCAAGAAACGCCGAACGCGCGATTTGCTCATTGGGCAACTGGAGCTCAGAGCCCAAGAGCATTTGTCGATCCACGACAAGGACCTGCATCCTACTGCCTTCGAGGACGATTTGACCAAGGGGCTGGTGGTTCTGAAGACGCGGGATTGGCGGGTCGCTTATTCCTTCCGATTCGGCACGGAAATCTTTTTTGACGCGCCGACGCGCGAGGATTTATTTTACGACGCATGGCAAGGCGGCATGCAAGTTGAGTTCCTCGATTTGCTTGGGCGCAACTGGTCTTTGGCCTTGGACCTTTTGTTGGCGGCGGGTCAAGCAGATACCCACATTGAGACGGATTTGGGTTTTACCGAAGACGTGGAGACCGAGTTTTCCCGTTTTCTTTTGGGGCTGTCGGTAAACTACCACCTTGATTGGCGAAGAATTGGACTCTATGCGGGGCCCCGCTTGAGTTTCCTCATGGCCAGCCGCTCCTTCGGGGAGCCCTTCGAAGGGCGACCGGCGCAGACTTTTGGCACCATTTGTCCGGGGATGACCGCGGGGGCCGTGATTCATCTGGGTGATTTCGATCTCTTCGCCGAAGGGCGACTGCACTATCTGTATTACAACATGGATGAGGACGCGAGCCTGGGATTTGGCGGGGTCTACCTGGGCTTGGCATACCGGCACTGAGGAGACGCATGATGAAGAATGCAAAAGCGATACTCGCAGGTCTGGTGTGGACCATGCTGATTTCCTGTGGAGACTATTCCAACCAAGACCTGTCCGAAGATTTGGCCTTCTTGCGGGCCATTCCTTCCCGGGGCAGCTTGGAGTTGCGCGTGGCCGATACGAGGCCGCGACAAGATGCGATCACTCAGGCAGAAAGCAGCTTGACTATTCGCGAAGACGCCTTGCTGGGCGAGCAGGCGACATACTATCTGTATGCTAGTTTGGTTTCCGGCGGGATCAACCGGGGCGTCTTTGGTTTTCTCGATGTGGTGGATTGGATAACCCAGCAGATACCTCCCACCCAAAGGAGCGCGGAACGAAGGGTCTGGGGCCCCTGGCAGGCCGATGATGCCGAGAACACGGATGTCCGCTTCGTCATGACCCGGCAGCCTGCTTCCGCGGTATTTGGTCTGTTCTATCAGGTGCGAGACAGTCGGCGTCGGGATGATTTCACCTTTGACGAGGGCTGGTCGAACTGTGTTTTCGGGCAGGTGGAGCCCAGTGGGGACGGGCTTCGTCGTGGCCTGGGGAACCTGACCATCGACTTGGATGCCTGCGCACGCTATAGCCAGACAGGGGAGCGGGGCCTGGCCAGTGTGGGCTTTGATACTTCACCCGATGCCGACAATCCTTCGGGCAAGACGAGTCTACAAATTGTCTTCGATGATTTTTTCACCCTCGATCAGATCGAAGAGCATGGGGATTTTGCCCAGGCCACCAACGCCACCTATCTCTACATCGAGAGCTCGGCCGAAAGGCGCTTTGATTTTCTCTTCTTCGCCGATGTGAATGGTGAGCCGGCCGGCAGCACCGAGCTTGAGCGGGTGGCGATCGAGGTGCGCTGGGACGAGGAGGGCCAAGGCCAAGCTGCGGTTTCTCTTTCGGAGGGTGATTTCGGTGCCTTGTTTATCGAACTGAGCGAATGCTGGGATGCGGAACATGCCCGCGTGTACTACAAGGATTCTCACGATCTGGCTCCTGAAGAAGGAGACTCGGCCAGCTGTCCGGTCTTGGACTGATGTGATCCGGATCACGCAAATATTTGGATCTTTTGTTTTCTTCCAGAGGCTTGGGCGGTGTCCAAAGAGCAGAAAGACGATGACATCACCCCAACCCCTTTTTGTTTCAGGAGGCTTTCAATGAAATCGAACAAATTATTCCTTGGCTTGGCGATGTGCTTTGCTTCGTTTGGCCTGTGTCAAATCGGCTGCGCTCCCACTGACGACATTGCTTCAGGAAAAGCCTTCATGGAAGCCTTTCCGGAAGAGGATGTTTTGATGCTCACCACGGCCGATGACGGCCAGATGAGCCAGGGCCTGGCCAGCATGAAGCAGTCTCTTGTGGGCGAGCGGGCAAACCTGCATGACCTGAGCTTGGGGGTGGCCTTAGCGATTAATTATCACGCTCGCAATATTCTTGAGGTGGTCTGGTTCATCACCCGCTTCCCGCCCACCCAGGCAGTGGAAGAGACCGGCGTCATCGGGGATCCAGGTGAAGAGTTCCACTACAACGCCAGGGCGACATGGGGCCCCTTTGGCGACGATGAGGGAAAAAATCTTGAGTACTTGCTGCATGTCTGGCGTGGCGTGGACGAAGAAGACGGCCGCTCGACCTACCTCTACTTCATCGCCGGGCGTCCCGAAGGATCCGGTGATGATGCCTGGGTTCCTTTCCTCGTGGGTGGGGCCAAGCCCTTTGAAGCCGGCTTCGAGGGTCGTCATGGCTTGGTACAACTGGATTTCGATGCGATCCGCAGCTTTGACCCAAGCGAAGACGACGTGGGTGTGGTCAGCTTCATCTATATCCAAAATCCCGAGGGCCATCTTGTGGCCGCCGTGGGGGAGGGTCTTTGGGGTGACGAAGAACAGACCTACGTGACCGACAGCACATATTTGTACGGCCGCTCGGTGGAAGGCTGGACCGTTCTGGAATTCGATGCGGACGGCAACGTGGACGAAGAGGGCGGCGAAGCCCTCGAACATCTGCATGTAAGCACCGCCTGGTACCAGGGCCAAGGCCGCTCAGACGCGGTGGTCAGCGGCGGAGATCTGGGCGAAGGCAGCGCAACCAACACCCAATGCTGGGGCGTGGACCTCCTGCAATCCTACTTCCACTGGGTAACCGAGGGCATCGACCCCCCGGCGGACTTCGAAGACGGACCCGCCAGCGCTTGCTTCCTCCCCGAAGCCGTCGTCATTGAAGACATCGACTACGAGGCCATTCGGACTGCCTTCGATTGATGCGCTGACTTCTCTACCTCATATTTCGGGGCGGTCCTGCTTCTCGGGGCCGCCCCGTTTGCTTTTGGCTCTCTTGACATGGCCCGGCTAACGGGGCTAACGGGGTGCCAGGCGAATAGTTTGGCGGGGTGCTGGCGGGGTGCCAGGCGAATAGTTTGGGCGAATAGTAGGTGACCGAGAATCAGCCACGCTGTGACCGAAACCGGAACATGTTAAGCTCAGCTCTCTTCCTGGCTACCCCAACGTGAAAGCAGTTTCCTTCAGCAATTCATACGGTTTCTCGCCAAAGCAGCAATGATGTCTTTTGTGGTACAGGACTTGCTTCTACGTATCTGCATGGCCAGAAAACTACGATTCATGCGTCAATCCAAAGGCACCTTCGAGATCACAACACGTACCCTTCAAGGCAGGCTGCTGCTGAGACCATCCAAGGAGCTCAACGCCATCATTTTGGGCATCCTCGGAAGAGCCCTCCAGCGCTACCCGGTCATGCTCCATCTGGTGGTGGTCGCTTCGAACCACATCCACATGATTATCACCACGGAGAGTCTCAAGCTTTTGTCCGACTTCATGCGCCACGTTAACTCCAACATCGCCAGGGAGGCTGGTTTGCTTCACCAGTGGAAAGAAAAGTTCTGGGGTAGACGATACAGTGCCTTCGAGATCCTTGATGATGCCAAACTGATCAATAGAGCGATCTACCTGCTTTCCCATGGATGCAAGGAAGGCTTGGTGATGCGGCCGAGCGATTGGCCTGGGGTCAATTGCGTAGATGCGGTAACCCGTGGGAAAACAATGCAGGGAATTTGGTATAATCGGACAAAGCAATACGAGGCCGGCCGGGCAGGACAGCCAGTATCGAGAACCGATTTCGGCACCAAGTATGAGATTCCTCTCAGTCCATTGCCTTGCTTCGCGGACCTAAGCACCGGTCAGCAGCGGGCCCAGTACCGCGCCATGATCCGGGACATCGAGCAGCACACCAGCCAGCAATTGATCCGGGCCGGACGTCGGGTGATGGGTGCCAAGAAGGTCTTGGCCCAATCCCCCCATCGCAAACCGCTTAAGGTGAAGAGGAGCCCGGCTCCTTTGTGCCACTGCTCCGACCCGGAAGAGCGAAGGCGCTACCGGGACGACTTCCGTTGGTTCACCGCCCTGTACAAGCAAGCATCCAAACGCCTGAGAGCTGGGGAGCAGGCTGTGCGGTTTCCCGAAAATTGCTTCCCGCCGCCTCTTGCGTTCTCTGGAATCGGGGGAGTCGGGCCGCCTGGCTAACTGAGCGACGAGCCTCCGAGCGAATCAGCACTGCTCAAGACAACCCAATTTGAAAAGCCCTTCGAGGCAGGAAGGGCACCTGCCTGCATCTCAGCATCAAAAAGAAAAAGAAGCAGCGGCGATGGTTTTCGCCTTTCCCTTCTTGCCTGACGAAGTTTTTCCTCTTTGGGGTACTCTTGGCACCTGGGATCAGAGGGTTTTGGGAAGATGAAGGAGTGAGACAAAGCGTGATACTACGACTCGTATGGCACCTTGTTAGCTTTTGGCTCTCTTGACATGGCCCAGTTGAGCACTTATTGTGCCCGAGATACTGGGCCCCCGTAGCTCAGATGGATAGAGCAGCCGCCTCCTAAGCGGCAGGCCACCTGTTCGAATCGGGTCGGGGGCGTTTATTTTTTTTGGAGTTTGTGAGCGATAGATGGATTTCAAGGTTGCAAAAGTCGAGGTCAACGATCAGGCATTAGAGGCTTTTGATCAGATCATGCATAGTGGGAGCAGGGGCGTTCACTTGCTGTTTTCCCATGACCAAATCCGCAGGGCCTTCGTGCGCAGGGATGCGATGGTGGCCCTTGAGGACGCGGAGTCCGGCATCCATCTGCAAGAAGCCATCGAGAACCTGGTGACCATCGAGCATGT
>JAUVAM010000544.1 GCA_030591745.1 Deltaproteobacteria bacterium | reverse complement strand
TTGTTGTCTTCATAACCGCCGTCGCTGCAATCGACGAAAGCCCGGTCCACCAACAAGTCGTAGACGTCTCGCTCATCGGGCGCTGGGTCGACCATGTACATATGCAGATAGACAGTCTTGGCTTCTTCGGCCCGGTAACTGATCTCCACCAGATTGGTGGCGGTGTAGACCCCGCCGGCCTCCACCAACACTGCGGTGCCGTCGGAATCCCAGAGATCCATATTCAGATCCTTGCCGTCGGTGTCGTCGTAATTACAGGTGATGGTCACCCGCTCGCCTGCGGCCAAGTCCAAAGCGTAATAGTCCTCATTGGCGCCGCAAAGCACGGCGTTGCTCATGGTGTCACCCAGGGGCGAGGCGTCTACCACCCAATCGTTGGGCTCGATGAGATCGTCCTGGCAACTCGGGTCCACACCACCCGGGAAGTAGCTCACCTTGAGATCGTAGTTCTGGGCTACGCCGGAAGAACTGCCGTAGTGATATATCTTCAGCTCGTACAGACCCGCCGTCTCGGCTGCATTGATCTCCACCAACTCGTTGTCCGAACTTGAACCGGACGTATCAACGCTTGTGCCGTCCGGCCCGTAAAGATAGACATCGATGTCGCCGGCCGCATCGGAAAAGAGCACGTCGATCTTCAGGCCATCGCCGACTTCCAGCGGAAAGGCATACCAATCCTCGTCGTCCAAGCAAAGGAGGAGGTTGTTGTACTCGTCCGGCCCCGGAGCCGGCATGCTCATCGGGGTGGCACCGCCTTCGCTGTTGGGCTCGAACTGGTCATCCGCGCCACAGAGCTGCTCGCTGTGTTCCACCGCCAGGGAATAGGTGTTGCCGTCCGAACCCGCCCCGAAGACACGGATGTAATAGGGGGCCTCCACATTGACCGAAATGGCCACGTTCTCATCGTCGGAAGTCGAGGCCCCTTCGGCCACCGGCACACCCGAGAGCGGATCATCGAAAACCTGCATGTTCAAATCGCCAAAGCTGTCGTCAAACAAAATGCTGACGCTCATGCGTGATCCAGCCGTGGGCGTCACGATGAACCAGTCATCGTCACCAGCGCAGGCACCCAAGCCGCCCAGAGTCTCCGAGCTATTCAGGCCGGGCCAAGCCACGACCGTGGCCGTATCGTAAGTGTCGTTCTCCTCGTAGGCATCGTCCGCGGTGCAGGGATCGAAAAGTTCTTCGATGGTCACCCGCATGTCATAGGTGTTCGTAGCGCCATACCAGCCATAGACCTCTACAAGGTAGGTTGTGTCCGCTGGCGTTTCTCGCTCATAGACCTCTTCATCATCGCTAGAGGAGGTGGAGGAGTCGATAGAGTAGCCTGTTGGACTATCGTAGAGCTTCAATTCCACATCACCGACCGAATCCGAGAAGAAAATCTGCACCCGGATGGAATGTCCCCTGGGCACGGGAATGGCAAACCAATCATCGTCGCCCGAACAGACGGACAGCCCAGTGTAGTCCACCGTGGTGTTGGCCGCCTGGCTCAAACGGTAGGCATTGCCCACGGAGTCGTTGTCTTCGTAAGTGTCATCGACGCATGCGGTGTTGGCCGTGCACCAGCCGTTGATGCAGCTCTCGCCGGCGGAACAATTGTAATCCGTGGTGCAGCTCTCGTCCTCGACGCAACAGCCGTTGCGGCAGATCTCGTCGTAGCCCGTGCAGTCTTCGTCCGCGGTGCAGGTGGAATTGCACTGAAAGACGCAGGTGCCGTTGAGACAGACGTCGCCGGTATTGCAGTCTGAGTCGGTGCTACAAATGGTGCCGCGCTCGACGCAGGTGTTGTCCTTGGGGTTGCAGACCAGATCAGGATCACCACAATCTTGCGTGTCGTAGCACTCATCCGGACGAAGCGGCAGCACGCAGGTCTCCAGGCGTGGGTGACAATAGTAGTCCGGGTTGCCATAGGCCTCCTGGCATTCCTCATCGGAGCGGCAGTTGCCGGTGAAAGGCTCATCCTGACAAGTGTGCGTGTACAAATTGCAGTACTTGGGATCACAGTCAAAATCCGCGTCGCAGGTGTCCGGATAGGGCTCACATTGATTGGTGCGCGGGTTGCATCGTTCACCCATGTCGCATTCGGTGTGGGCCTGACACTCTACCTGCAAAGCAGCACAGAAATATTGGTTGCAGGTAAAACCAGTCGGGCATTCGGTGCAGCCTTTGAGAATGGGATCGCAGAACAAGCCGCTGGGACATTCAGCGTCCTCGACGCAAGGAGAACTCCCAACCGTGCAGCTGATGATCTCGCACTCACCCGTGCCGGGATCACATCGTTGACCCAATTCGCATTGCACATCGTCGCACAGACCCTTGCAGGCACCCTCGTCGCAGTACTGCCGGGGTCCGCAGTCCGTGTCTTCGATGCACTCGGCTTCGACGCAAGTCTGGCTGAGCTGGTTACACAAGAAACCATGCTCGCAATCCTCGTTGCCCTCACAATAGAGTGCCGGACGGCAGATGCCTTCTTTGCATTTCTGGTCGCCATCGCATTCATCATCCGTCATGCAAATGAAGCCCCCGTCCGTCTCACCATCCGGACCCCCGTCGACGGGATCGTTGTTGTCGCCGCCACAGGCACCCTAGGCCAGGGAAGTAACGAACAGCAGGGCCATCCACGCCCCAACCAAGCAGAATTTCCGCGAATGCGTGTATTTCATCTTAAAAACCTCACCGTAGTGTTCCCAAAACAGGGTTATTATTAGGGTTATTATTCAGGTCACAGCCTGCTCGGCCAATAAAAACGAGGGGCCGGGCAGGACCCGATCGCCCTGCTCGACCAGGCGACATGCCTCGACGAGCGGGTCGTGTTCGAACACGAGAATCCAATTTTCTTCCAGGGCCTGAGCCAAGAGTACTTCCTTTTCTTCCAGGGTCAGAAGCGGACGATGGTCATAGGCCATAATATAGGGCAGTCTCACATGAGTGGCTGTGGGGATCAAATCGGCACAGAAGACCAAGCAGCCTTCGCCCTCACCCACCAACACGATTTGATGACCCGGCGTATGCCCGTGAGTAACCTGCACACGCACCCCGGGTGCAATCTCCTGGTCACCTTGCAAAAGGTGCAAACGCATTTTCTCTTCCCACACAACAAAATCTCTGTGGAAAAAACTCGCCCGGTCCCAATCGGAAGGGCCTGCGACCCATGCCCAGGCGTCCTCTTGCAAGTGCACGGTGGCATTGGGAAATCGCGGAACCAGATCCTCGCCTTCTTGCATGAGCAAACCGCTCACGTGGTCAAAATGCAGATGGGTGGCCACCACATCGGTGATGGCATCCGGCGACAGGCCGGCCCTGGCCAAAGCGCCGGTCAAACCGCCCCCTTCCGCCTCAACATATCGATAGATACTCTGTTGCTTGGGCGTCAGACGAGGGCCGATGCCCGCGTCCACCAGGATGTGCCTCTCGCCATCCGAAATAAGCAGGCACCGCAAGGCCATGGTGATGCGGTTGGCCTCATCGGGCTCATGAGAGCGGACCCAAAGGCTGCGCGGTACGATGCCGAACATGCCTCCTCCGTCCAAGCCGAAGGAGCCGTCCATCAAAGCCGTAACTTGCCAACCGAAACCCTGCATGGACCGCTTGCGCCTTCCTTCTTGAGCCTTTACTCC
>JAUVAM010000623.1 GCA_030591745.1 Deltaproteobacteria bacterium | reverse complement strand
CCGGGTGATCACATAGTTATCCGCCGAGGTGAAGAGCTCCTTGCCCAGGCCGGCCCACTTCTTGGTGACCTGGCCCAAAGGCTGCTCCTGGGCGTCCACCATCTTGAAATCCCAACCAGACCAGTTGCCCTGCACCTGGCCGATCTCTTGGCCTTCCATGTTCAACAACCAAAACTTGGGCTTCAAGGTGAAGATCTTTTGCTTAAACTGGCCGAGGGTGCGGCCATCGGCGTCATCCAGGAAAACGTTGGAGCGAAAGAAGGAAAACTTACGCCACAGCGTCATGTAGACCTGGGCATTCTCATCGTAGAAATGCACCTTGAAAGGCATCATGGTCTTGTAGTCGGTGAACTTCATCATCTTGCTGAAGAAGCCCGGGATATCTTCTTTGACCTCGCCGATCTGATTGCCTGCCTCGTCCGTCAGCACATAGGCGTTGGCCGCTTTGAAATAGCCCACCAGCTCTTTGACGAATACATACTCGCGATTCAGAATATTCTCACCACTCATGATCACACTCCCCTTGAAAAAAGGTTTCTTTTCCAGCAACCCTCAATTGGATTCGCTCACCTCAATGCGATGCACGCGCTTCTTGCCTGCTCGCAACAAAACGCTTTCGTTCTCCAGATCCTCCATGCCGACCTTGTCTTCGATCGAGCCCAGCTTGCGCTCGCCAACCCTGGCACCGCCCTGCTTCACCAGACGTCGGGCCTCGCTTTTGGATTTGACCAGACCCACCTCGGCAAGCAAGTCCACGGCCAGGATGCCCTCTTCCAGGCGCTCGCGCGCGATGGCGGTGCTGGGGATATCCGCCTGGCCGGAGGCCGCCCCGGCGAAGGCGCTCTTGGCCGCCCGACGAGCTGCCTCGGCCGCCTCATCACCATGCACGATGCGCGTGACCTCAAAAGCCAACACTTCTTTGGCCACATTGATCTGCTCACCTTCCAGCGCCGCGTACTCACGAAGCTGTTCGACGGACAAAAACGTAAAAAATCCCAAAAAACGCGCCACGTCTCTATCGTCCGTGTTGCGAAAGTACTGATAGAAGTCATAAGGAGACGTGCGCGCGGGGTCCAACCAAACCGCCCCATCGGCCGTCTTGCCCATCTTTTCGCCCGAGGCCGTGGTCAACAAGGGAAAAGTCAGCCCATAAGCCGGCTTACTCTCCACCCGACGAATCAAGTCCATGCCGGCCACGATGTTGCCCCACTGATCGTCGCCACCCATCTGCATGCTGCAGCCGTGGTCACGGTACAGCACCAAAAAGTCATAGGCCTGCAAGAGCTGATAATTGAACTCGATAAAGCTCAAGCCTCGCTCCATGCGCGCCTTGTAGCTTTCAAAACTCAGCATGCGGTTAACGCTGAAATGCCGACCGATGTCCCTGAGAAAATCGATGTAATTCAGCCCGGCAAGCCAATCCGCGTTGTTGAGCAAAATCCCATCATCGGGCCCATCGCCCATGCGAATAAAACGCCCGATTTGCGCCCGCAAACCCTCGGCGTTTTCGTCGATCTGTTCCTTCGTGAGCATTTGCCGCAATTCGGTCTTGCCAGAAGGATCCCCCACCATGGCCGTGCCGGCACCCAAAATAGCAATCGGCTTATGACCCGCCCGCTGCAAATGAGCCATGCCCATCAAAGGCATCAAAGACCCCGCGTGCAAACTATCGGCCGTGGGGTCAAAGCCCACATAAAAAGTAACCCGCTCTTCATTCAGAGCCCGAGCCACCTCATCCTTATCCGTGACCTGAGCCACAAAACCGCGCTCAACAAGCCTCGCATAACCGTCTTTTGCATCAGTATTTGCGTTCATGACTGCCGAGACTATCAGGCCCCGACAAAGGCTTCAACCGATCCACCCATCCCCAAATCCCCCACCCCAGCAGCCCGGGCTCACGGATGCAGGCAAACCTTTTCGCCAAAGGGCCCCACCTGGCAAGAACAAACCTCGTCCACGCACCAGCAATCCAAGCAGTCCTCGTCGGTCTCGCAGGCGTGTGAACAAGTCGCGTTGGGATCGTCATCGGACTCTCGAATGCAACGCAATTCGTCATCACAAGCCGACTCAAGCTGGCCAACACAAGGCCGCCCGCAACGCTGATCCTCCAAACCACATTCGTAGCCCTCCTGGATGCGAACGCAGTAGCTCCCGCCATTCCAAAAGTGACGGGCGCAACAAAAAGGCCGGTTGTCCGGCGGATCTTCGACATAGCAATCATCCGCACAACCCCCAATGCAGTAGCCCAGCTCCAAGGATTCATCAAAGCGGTAACAATGCATCGACCCGCAATCATCAAAGATCAAGCAGGGGTCCCCCATTTTCGGCCCTTCCGGCACACAAACGATCCCCTCCCCCTCGACGAAACCCTCGTCACAGACGCAGCGACGCGAAGGCTCGTCAACGCAGGTCCCATTTGGCTCGCAGTCCCCTGGCTCGCAGTATGGAATCGGATCAATGTGCGGACAACCCACCATCAGGAAACTCAACACGATCCCCAAGCATCCAAAGCGTACAAAAACACTCAAAATTGTGGGGGGCATTGGCCACCTCCCGTCCATCCAAGTTTCGCATGTAAAACGACCTTAGCATTCGGATAAGCAGGCCCGCAAACGAAGCGAAAAACGACATGTAGGTCGATGTCGGTATTTCCAAACGGCGGGACTTGTAAGGTTCCGAGTTATTAGGCGAAACCGTGTCCCAACGTTGGGACAAATG
>JAUVAM010000008.1 GCA_030591745.1 Deltaproteobacteria bacterium | reverse complement strand
TTTGTCTGCTCTCTCTGCTCACGCTGATACTCGCCTGTGCGGATGCCGAAACTTCCTGCCCCGAAGCGAACACATCCATCGACTTGTCACGGGATCAAGGCCCACACGACATGCTCACCGAGTGGTGGTACACCACCGGCCATCTTGAGACCGAGTCCGGACGTGCCTACGGCTACGAACTGACCATCTTCCAGTCCTGGGCTGCCGAGCAAGTGGGCTACGTGGGCCACTTCGCCATCATCGATCCGGAAGCCGGTGAGCACATCTATGCCCAAAACGCGATCGCCCCCCTCGATCGCTACGACAGCTATGATCTCAAGGTGGGCAACTGGCGCATCTGGGGCGACGGCGCGGCCGATCGCTTCTCCGCCGACATACCCGCGGAGGGCATCGCGCTTTCACTCCGTGCCGAGAACCGAAAACCCACGGCCTTCCACAACGACACCGGGCTCATTGACATGGGCCAGGACGACTCGTTCTACTACTCCAAAACGCGCATGGACATCGATGGCGAACTCACCATCGATGGACAGACGCATGCGGTCACCGGTCAGGGTTGGCTGGACCACCAATGGGGTGACTATGCGGTCTTCGACTGCAACGGCTGGGACTGGTTCGCCCTGCAACTCGACAACGACCACGAGTTCATGATCTTCCTCTTGCACGACCTGGACGGAACGACCCGCATCACCGGCGTGACCTGGGTGGACGAAAAGGGCTGTGTCCATGCCTTAGACGACGCTCAGATCGTCGCGCTGGATGAGTGGACAAGTCCGCACACGGGGGGCATCTACCCACAAAACTGGCGGGTGGACATCCCCGAGGCCGAACTCAGCATCGAAGTCACGGCCGCGGTCGAAGATCAGGAAATGGACTGCCGCTTCACCACGCTCAACGCCTACTGGGAGGGCCTGGTCTTGCTTGAGGGCGAAATGGCTGGACAGCCGGTGTCCGGTCGAGGTTTTGTAGAGCTCGCGGGCTATGGACCCTGGGGAGCCGGGAACTAAGGCTCGACACAAGAAAGCGGAGCAAACCATGACGGACTGGTTGGCGGATCTCGAGCGTGCCTTGAATTTGCACATGCAAGGTCACTCGGCCGAGGCCGTGGCCATCGGCCAATCCCTGCTCAACCGCGCCCGGGGCACGGCCCATGCCGCAAGCGTACATCGTCACATGGCCGAGTTCCTGCACGCATGCGGAGACTACGACAAGGCGCGGGACATGGCCCGGGAGGCAGGCGTGCTCGCCCGCGCCACCCGACATGCCGGCGAAATTCTGGGCGCCAGCCTGATGGAGCTGACCTGCGATCTATTCGAAGGGCAGGTGGCGGTGGTGCATCAGCAACTGGGCGACCTCATTGAACTGGCCCCCGGTCAACCGACGCCCTTGGCTTTCATGGCCACTTTGGCCTTGACCGTGGGCAACTTCGAACAAGTCTTCGACTACTGTGAGTTGGCACAAAAGCTGGTCGACGAACATGCCGATCCGGACGACCACCCGGGGCTGGGGCTCTTTCGCGCAAACCTGATCATGTTGCGGGCGAAGGCGCACTTGCTGGACGACAAACCCGGCGAGGCCGCAGCCACCCTCGAACCCATCTTCGAGCTGGTCCGCGATCAACCGCTATCCTTGGCCTTGGCCAAGGGCCTGAAAGGCCTGGCCTGGGCCCGCAGCCGAAAAGGCGACGCGGGCATGGAGCTTGCGGAACAAGCCGTAAAAACGGGCCGAAAAATCGGCCATGACCTTCACGGCCACTGCCTGAGTCTCTCCGGCGCATGTCGAATCGAACTGGAAGACGAACAACGGGCCACGGAAGAACTCCAGTCAGCCTGCGGCCTGCTGGTCCACGCCTTGGACCGTCAAGAACCCCAGCTCATGCTCGGTCGAATCTACAAAAAAATCGGCCGACAAACCGACGCCGTCGAGGCCTTTCGCCAAGCCACCCAACCCTCCATCGACACATTTTTCGGACGCCAAGCCGTGCAATCCTTGCACGACCTGGAAGGACTGCGATCGCTATAACTTCCGCACCAGGCGCCAGGCGGCCTGGCCTCCCGAGTAGCTGCCGTGTGATTGATTGGCCACGACAAAACCCTGCTTTTTGAAGAAGACCAAAGCGGCCTCGTTTTCCTCGGCGCAGCTCAACTGGATCTCTTGGAGGTCCCGCCACTCGGCCATTTCGTTCACCAAATCCTCGACACGCTGCATGAGCCTGCGCCCCAAGCCGCGCTGTCGCACCTCCGCTTCGACGGCGATGGCCAAAAGATCGGCAATCCACCACTCCTTGTCGTCCGTCGCCTCGGGTCCGGTCCAGGGCAAAAAGCCCAACATAATAAAACCACGCACCCGGTCGCCCTCCTTGGCCAAGTAAGTGTGTACGCCTTGTGTGGCAAAGAAACGAGGCAAGGCCTCGCCATAGTCGCCATAAGGAGAAAAAGCCTCCATGGCCAAGCGCCGTACATCCTCTACGTCTTTGGGCTCCGCTTCCACAATCTCAATCATGCCGTCCTCCAGCACAGGATTCTGCCAGGGTCTGGGCCGAGGGGTCAACAATGACAAATAATATGTGTGCTGTGGTAAACATGAAAGACAAGGAGACAACAGACATGAAAAACCTTCTCACCCTCTTGGGGGTTTTCGGACTCACGTTGATTTGTACTACTGCACGGGCCCAGGGCAGCCTTGAGTCGGTCAGCCCCACTTCGGGCACCTTGGGCGAATCTTTGATCCTGACCATCCGCGGCGATGCAGCCGTCGTGTTCAGTGATGACTCGACGGTGTTTTTAGAACCCTCGGAACTTTGGTGTACGGGCGTCACGCTCTACGATTCCAACGAAATTCGCTGCGATCTGAGCATCCCCGAGGTAATGGACCTGCCCATCGGCGCCCAGGATGTCGTCGTCACTTCTTTCGCCACCGAGTATCTTGGCGAAGGCATGTTCACGATCCTGTCCGCCGACGCGGGCTCCATCAGCGGCGTCTCGCCCGATTCAGCCGTCCAGGGAGACACGGTAGAGATCGTGGTCTCGGGCTCCGGCACCAGCTGGGACAGCGGCACGACCCTGGTTTTTTCGCCGGATGACATCGATGTCCTCTCTTTGCAGGCCGACGATGCGACCCATCTTTCCGCCCAAATTCGGGTGGCGTCAAACGCCGCTTTGGGGGACCACGACGTCATCGCCGTCACCAGCGGCCAGGAAGTTGTCGGCTCAGGCTTGTTCAGCGTGGAAGAACAGACCATATCCCTGTCGCCGGCATCAGGCGTCCAGGGCGAAACCTTGGGCAGCGTCACGATCAGCGGCGGCCCGGGGGGCTATTCGGCCACCAGCGAAGTAAATCTGGGCGAAGGCGTCACCGTGGGCTCTTTTTCCGGCAACGACACCAGCCTGACTTTGAGCGATGTATCCATCGCGGCCAACGCCCCGGTGGGTCATCACGATCTCAACCTGCGGGTGGGGGGCAGCAACCTGGACTTCGGCGATGTCTTCACCGTCTATCAGGGTGCGGCCACCCGGCTCTTGTCCGTCACGCCGGAATACGGCGACGCAGGCCATCCCGCCCTGGCCTTAACTCTGCTGGGTCAAAACACTCACTTTGACGCCGCGGGCTTTGAGCTATCCACCTCCGAAGGCGGCATCTTTCTTGATCACCGCAGCAACGCCAGTCCGGCAGAGGTGACGGTCGTGGTTTGGCTGCTTGACGAAACCGCGCGCACAATACGGGACTTGCAGGTGCGCCTAGGCACGTCCAGTTGCGAGGTTTGCGAAAAAGTCATGCTCGTCGATGCTTTCGAGGTCACCGATCCCGGCTTGATTCTTTCGCTAAGCCCCGCCCGGGCGGGACCCGGGGATACGCCGACCGTGAGCATCACGGCCTCGGATGGAGCGTTCATCGAAGGCCAAACCCAGGTCGTCTTCGAGCCGCCTGACGGCATCGAGGTGCTGGCCGTCCGCGTGACGGATTCGGATCATCTGGAGATGGATTTGAAGATCGCCGCCGAAGCGATCGGGGACCCGCGCACGATTCGAGCTTACACGGGCACGGACGTGGCGGTGGGCCAGGAGGCCTTCGACATCCACAACCCCTCCCTGCGCACGATCCGACCCACCTCGGCCTTCCAGGGCACGATGGGCCTGTCGATCACGGTGGAGGGAATCGACGTGGTTTTTGACACCAGCGCGGGGCTCGCCTTTTCGGGCGACGGCATCACCGTCGGCCCGGCCCAGCCCGATGCGGAACACCCCGAGCAATTCACGGTGAGCGTGGACGTGGCGGCCGATGCTCTGCCCGTGGCGCGGGATGTGACGGTCACCCAGGGCGAATTGGAGATGGTGATCGAACGAGGCTTCACCGTGGTGGTCGCGCCCGAAGCGAAAGAAGAAGGGGGTTGCGCTTGCGCTGCCGGCAACCCGAGCGACACAAGCGCCCTGTCAGGACTTTTCCTGGGCCTGGCCCTCGCCTGGTTTCGCCGTCGTGCAATTCGCTGATTCCTGCTGCCGCAAGTAGCGTTCGACCCGGCGAAAATCCTCCTCGCCTTCACGGGACAGGCTCAGGTAACTCTCTTCGACATCGATGTCGATGGCCGGGCCTAAGTCCCGACTGATGTGCATCTCCGTGGGCGTACTGATGAGCAGGCTGCCGGTGAACTCCACGTCCCTTCGTCTCACTAAAAACCGAAAGGGCGAAGACAGCCAGCGCCCCGTGCGCAGGGTCATCCGCGCCAACAAGGTGGCAAAAAGCAAAGGCACCAGGTTGAACACGCCGCGCACAAAACGCCTGCGCCCTTTTATCTTGCGAGAAAATCGCCAAAAGCTCCGCATGATGGACCAGCAGTTGGCCCAATGCACCGATCCGTTCCGCTTGAGCATCCAGCGGCGCTCGTAGACCTCGCGCACCAAATCGTAGATCACGGGTTCCGCGGACAGGGGCCTGGCCAACCACAGGTTGTTCAGGCGCACGGATACCTTCCGAAACGGCATGGCCCCCAGCTTCCATTGCTCCAGCACCGTGTGGTCGCCCAGGGCTTTCTGCATTTTCTCAAGCTCGGCGTGATCGAGCATGCCCACGACCAGCTTGGCTTCTTGCGGGGCCGTCCGGATGAATCGATCCAGATCGACGGCCCGAACAAAAGGCATGTCCGAAGTCATGATCAACACACGATGAGTCACAAGGGCCGGGTGTTGCAGC
This sequence comes from Deltaproteobacteria bacterium, assembly GCA_030591745.1. The sequence continues at coordinate 12,078 of JAUVAM010000008.1, read as the reverse complement.
TTGAACTCAGCCACGGATTTCGGCGTCAACTCGGCCGCCCGAGGTGCCGCATAGCCCCTGCTCGGCAAGATGGCATCAAAAAAACCAAGCAGCATATTTTCCAGGATGCCCTCACCTTCTTCCACCAGGGTCAAACCCTCGCCGGCCTCTTTTATCAGGGGACCCAACGCCTCTCGCAAAGCCCCGACAGGCCCCACCACGACCACCCGTCCCACCTCTTTCGCGTCGAGGGCCGCACGCACGGCCCGAGTGACCAGGGCTTGCCCCCCCAGACGCAAAAAGGGCTTATAGACGGGCCGGCCATCCACCACAAAGCGATGGTCCGCCTTTCCCCCGGCCAGGACGATGGCGTCGATGCCCGCGCCCTGTTCCGGTTTTTCAGCCTTTTCGAAGCGATCCACCATGGCATCACGGTCCTGCCCTTAAGCCGGGCGAAGAACTTACGTCAATACATGAGCACCGTCAGGAAATAATCTATGATCATGACCCCCACCGAGCCCGTCACCACCGCCTGGGTGGTGGCCTGACCCACGCCCCGGGCACCGCCTTCGGCGTAGTAACCTTTGTAACAGGAGGCCAGGGACACAAATCCGCCGAAGACAGTCGCCTTGACCAGACCCGAAGTGATGTCCGAGGCCTGCACGTACCACTGGATCTTGGCGATAAAGTTACCCGGGTCGATGCCCCACATCTCCACGCCGACAACCCAAGCACCGGCCACGCCCACGATGTTGAACACCATGGTCAAGGCAGGAAACATAAACAAAGAGGCCAAAAAACGCGGCACGATCAAGTACTGCACCGGGTTGACGGCCATGGATTTCAGCGCGTCGATCTGCTCCGTGACCCGCATGGTGCCCAGCTCGGTGGCCATGGCCGAACCGGCCCGGCCCGTGATCATCAAAGCCGTGAGCACGGGGGACAGCTCGCGGCACAGAGCCAGGGTGACCGTCGCACCCACCATGGACTCCATGCTGAACATGGAGAAGGCATAGACGCTCTGTAAGGTGAAGACCGCACCGGTGAAAGTGCCCGTCAGGGCCACGATGAACAAAGAGCCCACACCCACAAAGTCCAGTTGCTGAAAAAGTAACCCGATACGAAAAGGGGGGCGAAAACAAGCCACCAACACGTCAAATGTCATGATGACGAAATCACCCACGCGATTAAGCGTCCGGATGGTCCGATTTTCGCTTGTTGCATGCATGGGCTACCGATATTGAACCAGTCCCGCCCCCCGGTCAAGCCAGTACTCGGAATTTGCTCAAGTCAGGGCAAAAAGTCACCTTTTTGGGGACTTTGCACCCCAGGAAGGACCGAATTTCCGGGGGAATAAGCCTTGACATACCCCCGGGAATCTGATTTTTTTCGTCTGCTAAAGCAGGTAGACCAACAAGCTCGGAGTGACATGATGAACAGAGTTCTGCCCCTACTCCTGACACTGGGTGTCTTCTTGTCACCCTCTCAAGTTTTTGCTGCCGCCTTCGAGGATCACTCGAGCTGGGACACTGAGCCCAGACTCGAGACTGAAAAAGGCATCAGTAAAGGCATGGCCGTGCTGGAAATGTACACCGGCATGCGATTCTTGACGAGTGAAGACTACTTCAACTCAAACGGCAAGGTGGCCGACGCCCCGCACCAATACGACATGATGTATATGGACGTGGGCTGGCACTTTGGTTTCACCGAGAATTGGACCTTCTGGACGAATATCCCCATCGTCTGGAGCGAAGATTCCACCACCGACGCGGCTGGCGAGCTCATCTATGACCGCAAGTCGTCCGGCAAGATCGGCGATGCCAACACAGGCATCATTTACCAGTTCTTCCGCCGTCACGACCCGACCATCTCCATGGGCATGGGTCTGCGATGGAAGCTGCCCACCGGCTCGGAATCTCCGGGTGCCAACAGCCTGAACATCACGGGTACGGGCACCACGGACGTGGAGCTGTCCTTCCTGGGGCGTCTCCAGCTCTTCCGGTACATGGCGCTGGGTTGGGCCGCGGGCTACAACATCCGCTTCCCCGAAACCGTGCAGTACATCATCGACCGCCACACCTCCATCACCAACGCGGGGCTGGACCTGGGCGATGAAATCTATGCACAATTGGACATCATCGCGGCCTTTGACTACTTGGCCTTCCAGCTGAGCGGTCGCTTCACGTACCGCCGCTCCTCGGCCCTGGCCATCGCCGAATACCGCGCCGAGACCATCCGTTGGCAGAACCCGGCCACCGGCGAAGTGGAAGAAACCGAAATGTTGCTGTTCAACGGTGCCCGCTACGAGGACTGGAATGTGGTGGCACCCAACGGCGACATGGTCTCCAGCGCTGGTTACATTTTCACCCTGACGCCGCGCCTGATCATCCGCCCCTTGGCGTGGCTGGACATCACGGCTTTTGCCCAATTCCATCTGATGGGCAAAAACACCCGTTACCTGGTTAACAAAGACGGCAACAACGCCACCATCGAGAATTTCGAACCCATGCAGGTCCTCGGCAAGGAAATTGTCGGCGGTCTGATTTTGGGCGAGTTCGGTTTTGCCATCACTGGCCGCTACTAGGCGCGTCCGTCACCAAGAACTACACCGACGATGCCTTTCGGAGGAATCATGAGAACCGGCGCTCTTTGCAACATCTTGGCCATTTTGGCGCTTACAGGTGTGCTGTTGGCACCACAATCAGGCAAAACCTATGACGGGAACTTCCCCGACGTGGATTGGCTGACTTTAGAGACCGAACACTTCCAGATTCATTACTACCCAGAAGTGGAGTGGACGGCCCGCATGATGGCCAAATACGCCGAGATCGCCTACCCCAAGGTGACGGGCCTGTTTGACTATCCCTTAAAAGAAAAAGTCCACATCGTCATCCGCGATATGGAAGAAAATGCCAACGGCTGGGCGGCATACAGCGTGGACTGGGTAACGGTTTGGGCCACCCCGCTTTACTATGTGCTCCGCGGCCGGCAAGAGTGGATTCCCGACGTCTTCACCCACGAGTTCGGCCACATCGTCTCGCTGAAAGTCAACGACTGGAAGGCCGAGTCCAACATCGTCCTCCTGGGCCAGGGCCTGATCGAAGACGGTGTGAACAACATCGACTTCGGTGCCAGCTTTCTCCTCGGCTACAATATGCCCTTCTGGTGGACGGAAGGTATCGCAGAGTACTCGGCCCACATGGCCGGCTTTAACTGGTGGACCACGGCCCGCGACATGCACTTGCGCATGACCGTCCTGGACGATAACGCCCTGAGCTTCGAAGAGATGTTCACCATCGGTGACAAATATTCGGGCTTCGACGGCGAAAAAGGTTACCAACAGGGCTACTCCATGGCTCTGTATGTGCAAGAAAAATACGGCAAAGAAGGCTACGCCAAGCTTGCTGTCAACTCGGACAAGAAGGGCCATCTGGTCTGGGAAAAGAACATTGAAGACGTCCTCGGCGTCGAGGGCCACGAATTGTATAATGGCTACATCAACTGGATGCGTAGCCGTTATGATCGCCAATCCGCCCCCATCCGCAAGGCCCTGCACGAAGGCGCTCGCCTGACGTACACCTTCGGCAAGGAAGTGCGCGAAGTCGAAAAACTGGACAACGGCAAGTACAAGATGGAGCTGCGCGTTGCCAATTACAAGTTCGCCCTGCCGGCCGATGCAGAAGAGGCCGAAGAGACCATTGAGAATATCGACAAGACCCTGGAAGGTGAGAAGGTCGAGAAAAAAGAACAACTGGAAGCCTACAAGTCGGTTCTCAAAGACGCCATCAAGCGCTACGAAGCCGAAGGTGCCAAAATCGATGAAGACGACAAGCTGGCTCAAATGAGCAAGTTTGCCGAGGTCACCGCGTCCGCAATTCAGGCCGCCGGATCCCTGGCCCTGGTGGACGAGGCTTTGGAGGAGCTGAACAAAGCGGCGAGCAAGCCCAAGGTACGCTACTGGGACAAGCGCAAGCGCAAGGCCCACTTTGAAGCCGGCAGCCCCTGGGCCATGCTTCCTTTGATCTCCCCGGACGGAAAAAAAGTGGCCCTGTCCAGCCGAGCCGTCCAGATCATGCCCGTCGAGACCAAAGATCTGCCGGTCTTTTCGGGCCGCTACTTGTCGGGCAAACGCTTTGGTGCCATGGCCGAAGAGGGCAAAATCGTCAAGGGCGCTTCTTTCTGGACCGGCTATGACTGGAACCCTGACAGCAAAAGGCTGCTCTTCAGCTCTCTGCGTTGCCCCCACACCTGGCTGCCCTGCATTCAACTGGACGGCTACTATCGTTACGATCTCTTCGAATACAATCTGGAGACGGAAGACGTTGAACGACTGAGCTACCGCCTGCGAGCGGTCTATCCCTCCTATTCGCCCGACGGCAAGACCATCGCCTTCGTGCACATCGAAGACGGCCAGAACTGGCTGGGTCTGGTGCCCGCCAATGCCCGGGACACCACCATCGACGGCAAGTGCGTCATCGACGGCAAACAAAAAGAAAACTGCATCAAGTGGTTGATCAAGAAACGCGATGGCACGCAGCTCGGCAAGCCCAGCTTCAGCCCGGACGGACAGCGCATCGTCACCGACCTGTACCGCAATCATCAGCAGGACATTTGGGTGATCAACGCGGACGGCAGCAACCTGCACCCTTTGACCTGGGACCGAGCCGAAGACCGGGACGGCATGTTCACCGCGGACGGCAAGGGCATCATCTACTCATCCGATCGCACGGGCATCTTCAACGCCTATCACATGAACCTGGAGACCCGAGAGGTCAAGCAGCTGACCAACGTCTTAGGCGGTGTGTTCACACCGAAACTGACGCCTGAAGGCAACATGATTTTTGCCTACTTCAATTCCTTCGGCTTGCACTTCCGCGGCCTGAAAAAAGAAGACTTCTACAACAAGGTGGTGGACGCCGGTTACGAAGTCAGCCCAGAAGAAGTGGCCCGCAACCTGGCCTACGAAGAGGAATTGCCCAAGATTCGCTCCAAGTCCACATCTTACAGTCCCTTTAATCCGAAAAACTGGACCCCGGTGCTGGGCATCCCCCTCTTCCTCTACGAGCGCGACGCCATCGGCATCGGCACGCAGATGGTCATCAACGACTACCTGGACAAGCACACCCTTATCGGCCAGGTACTCTTGGGGCAGACCTCGGACTACCGCCTGATCTACGTCAATGACTTCTGGTATCCCACCTTCATCTTGGGCTGGGTGCACATCGACTTCGCGGGCACCCTTTCTCAAAGCATCGGATCTTCGGCCATCGTGTCTACCCGATCCGAAGAGCACTTCGAATCGCCCATGAACTACAAGTACCGCCAGTCGGTGGACTTCGGCTTCGCCGGCATCAGCTACGAGCTGAATCCCATGATCACGGCCGACCTGAGTTACCAGTATCGCTACTACACCTCCCAGGGACGCTCCGACAACAAGGGCGACGCCTTTGTGACCAACAACGCCTACATGGCCTCCCTGGAATACAATGCCATCAGCAGACGCGGTACCGCTGACGTCAACCCCAAGGGACTTCGCGCCTCGCTGATGTACAGCCTCACCCGCACCGGCCTGCCCAATCGCGAGTTCGCCGATGTGGAGTGGCTGGGCCGGCACAACCCGCCCGGCGACAACTCGGACGACTATATTTACCACGAAATCCAAGCCGCCTATCAGCACAACTTCCCCATCACCTGGTGGAACCGGGCCGGCGACCACACCCTGGGCTTGAACATGCGAGCCGGCTGGCAAAACCGCAACGTGCAACGCTGGGATGAATTCTCCGGTGGGTCCCTGCATCCATTGCGCTACGTGCCGACCCAGTCCGCCACCCAGGAATTCGCCGGTTACGAAGACTTCAGCCTGCAGGGCGAAACCATGTTGATCATGTCCATGGCCTATCGCTTCCCTATCTACCGGCGCATCAACCGCAAGTTTGGTCCCTTCTACTTTGCTGGCGTCTGGGCAGAGCTTGCGGGTACGGCTGGCAATCTCTGGGGCTACACGGCCGATTACGAGCGGGACGTCTACGGCAACGTAGCGAACAACCCCCAAAGCTACTGGGATCCATACGTCAAGCGCGGCACAGTGCGCAGGGAAGTGCCCTTCAAGGATATCGCATCCAAGAACGGCAACTATTTGCTCTACGATGTCAGCTTCGTGCTTAAGCTCAAGGGCTACATGTTCGGCTACTTGCCCTGGAACAGCTTCGTCCGTATTTCCTACGGCCTGAATGACATCACCGCCGGTATGCGCGACGTGAACGACGACGGCATCTACGTGGACAACTACCCCAACGACGCCCTGATCGCCGAGACCGAGCCCAAGAGCCTGCGCATTTCCATCGGCATCGGCTCAAGCTTCGATTGATCCAAGAAGCAAAGTAAACCCAACCCAGCCGGCCCCTGCAAAGGGGCCGGTTTTTTTTCGCCCTGCGCAAGATCTTCGTGCAACAATGTGACCATGCGTTACGCCCTGCCATGGCTCTGGCTCCTCTTGCTGCTGCCCGCAACAAAAGCAGAAGCAGGCCCTCCCCCCGAGCTTGGCCCGCTGTTGAGGATTCCGGGTCGAGCGCTGCCCGATCGACTCCTGCTGCGCTTCGAAAACCCACCGCCCCAAGACAAGAAATTGAGCTGCGTCGGGGCCATTTGCACAACCCGCCTTCGGGGACCGAAGGACCTGAGTCGACTCTTGCAGAGGCCTGGACTGATGACCCTCACCCGGCCTGCCCGCTATAGCCTTCGCTTGGATCAGGCCGCGGCCTGGACCGGGCTCAGGGAAACAAGAGCCCTGCGCACGGAAATGGGTCGTGGTGTATTGATTGCCATCATCGACACGGGCATGGACTGGAGACACGAAGACTTCATCGATGATGCGGGGCAAAGCCGGGTGGCCTGGTTGCTGGATCAGACCCTGCCTCCCGTCGGACTTCACGCGGACTTAGAAGCCCTGGGCGACGGTGCCGTATTTTCGCGCATCGAGTTGCAGGCGGCCCTGGATGGCGAGAACGAAATCGCATCGGAGGCGGGCCGAGATCCCTTCGGTCACGGCACCCACATCGCGGGCATCGCCGCCGGGGGCAATCCGATCTACCAGGGCCTGGCACCCGAGGCCGAGTTGATTGTGGTCAAAGCGGTTGGTGCGGAAGGCACGGTCGATGAAGCTCGAGTACTCGCAGGCCTTGCATTCTGCCTGGAGGCAGCTCGCCAAGCAGGAAAGCCCCTGGTCGTCAACTTATCCTTGGGCGATCAACTTGGGGCCCACGACGGAACAAGTCCGCTGGAGTTGGCCCTCGCCTCGGCGGTAACGAGCACGAATCCACCCTGCGCCGTGAGCGTGGCGGCCGGCAACGAAGGCGAACAGAACCGTCACGCCAGGTTGCGGTTGCGGCTCAAGGCCCCCCCTGAGCGTTTGGCCTTTCATCTCCCAGGCGCAGGACAAATCCTCATCGATCTCTGGTATGAAGAAGACGGTCCTCTTTGCATGGCCCTTGAGAATCCCGCCGGTGAAGAACTGCTCGCCCTCTGTCCCGGGCATGAGCCCACACAAATCTCTTTGACCTCTACCTCCGGTACCGTCAACCTGGCCACCGAGCGCCAGGCGGAAAAAGCGCTGGGCCGAGTCTTGCTTGAGTTCAGCGGTGACGAACTGGCGAGTGGCACCTGGATTCTCGAACTTCTCGGACAAAGTCGACGAGTCGATGCCTGGGTAGCTGACTATGACCGCGTGACCTGGCCCTGGCCCCATTTTCTCTCCCACAAGGATCACGCGAACCTGGTTGGCCCCCCGGCCACGGCCCGTGGTGTTCTGGCGGTGGGCGCCTTCGCTGCTCGAGATCGCTGGCAGGACCAGGAGGGCGTCTTCCATGCCGTCTCGGGTTGGCCTGGTCTGCGGACCGCCTTCTCGTCTCGTGGGCCCAGCCGGGACGGGCGCCTCAAACCCGATCTCTTGGCCCCAGGCCTCTCTGTCGCCTCTTCGCTCTCATCTGATGCGGATCCTCGCTCAACCCAGAGTATCTTTTTCGATGCCGGCTCAACGACTCGAGTGCTGCCGGGCGGTCGACACGCCGTGGCCTCGGGCACGAGCATGGCCGCGCCCTACGTGGCGGGCCTCTGCGCATTGATCTTCGAAGCCCACCCCGACTGGACGGGAATCCAGGTCCGCCAGGCCGTGATCGCGGCCTCCCGCCTGGACGTGGGAGGAACCGACGCTCGCGGCCATGGTGCCATCCACGTACTGAACAGCCTGCGGGGATCAGATGCCGAGGTCAGCCTGGCCATGGACCCAGCGCATTCTCTTTGCACTCTATCCGAAGGCTGGTTGCCAATGGATGCGGCCCAGCCGATCCAAGTCGTTTTTGTACCGCGAGATGCCTCGGGCCTGCCCGCCAAAGCCTCGGCGACGGCGGGCCGAACTATAAAAATCGAATCCATCCCCGCGGGAGCACCCTTCGAAGGGGAAGTCGAAGAAATGAACGGCGGTATCTTTATACGCCACCTGCGCGCCGGCGGCCTGGAAGGGCAAAGCTATCGCATGCGCTGCAGTCTGGGCGAACAAGTGGCCGAAGAACAGCCCTATCTCCAAATCAACCGAGGCGGCACAGAAAAAAACGAGGGGGGCTGCAGCACGGGGATGGGTAGCGGGCTCTGGGGGTTACTACTTTTATTCCTCCATCGACTCCATCATTTCGCTCACCGCTTGATTGTCGGGCGCGACTTCATGGGCCGTTTGCAGGCATTCTTGGGCGCGCTGACGATAGTCGGCGGCCTTCGCCGGCTCTGACTTTGATAAGGCCATATACAGACGGCCTGTGCGGATGAGGGCTTCGAGGGCTTCCGGGTGTTTCTGCAGGATCTCTTCCAGCAGGCCCAAGGCCTCCTTGATCTTACCCAAGGTCAAAAGCACCTCGGAATAGCGGTAGCGGTTGCCCATATCCTTCGGGTCCAAGCGGATGGCTACCTCGAGCTGATGGGCGGCACGGCGAAAATCCTCACGCGCGATGGCCAAATCCGCCAGGCGCAAACGAGCAGCTTGATAGAAGGGATTGATCTCGATGGCCTGGTCGTAATTTTCCCTGGCCTCTCTCCACTTCTGTACTCGAGCATAAAGATCGCCCAGGCCCACCAAAGCATCGGGGCTGTCAGGCCTCAACTCCAGGGCCTTGCCGAAAGCCACCACCGCCTCCCCGCTGTTGTTCAGTCGACTCTGAGCCAAGCCCTTCAGGGTGTATGCCAGGCTGAGGCGAGGGTGATGAATCAACACATTGTCCAAATTAATCAGGGCCTGCTGCACCGCCTCCCTCGACAAGAGTTCGGTGGCCTTGTGTAAGTCGGGCAAAACTTCAGCGGGCAGTCCTCGCTCCGGATCGAAGATGCGATCCGCGATCAACCTGGCGCGACTCAAGTCCGCGTCCCGGGCATCGGCATCCAAAACGGGTCGCAGGGCAGCCATGGCCTCGGCATCCCGGCTCAGTTGTTCCAGACAATGGGCACTGGCGATTCGAGGAGCGGCCCATTGTTTATCCAAAACGCTGGCCTTGGCGAAAGCAGGCAACGCTTTGTTGCAATCTTCGTTGCGCAGGTGCAGCAAGCCCATGCGGTAAGGTGCATCCGCTTCTTTTGGAAGCAAACGACAAGCCTCCTCGAAAGACTTGAGGGCAAAAACCAGACCGCCCGGTCCCCGGGCTACGGCCACCAGGGCCAGGCCGTAATGACCGAAGCCAGCCCGATCCCCACCCAACATGCCGGTGTAACGTTTCTCAACTTCCACCAGGCGCCCAATAAAATAGGCCGCCTCCACCAACCCGCGATGGGCATTCAGGTTGCCCGGCTCGCGACCCAAAATTTTTTCAAAGGCCTCAAATGCTTCCTGCCCTTTGCCTCGCATGGTCAAGGCCCGCGCCTCAGCCAAGGGGTCGGGGTCTGGCCGCAGCCCCCGCCCCGGAGTCTGGCAGGCCAGAAGCAAGCCGAGCAGGCTAAAGGAAACAATGTAATGCCAGCAACTGTATCTTCTTGTTTTTTTCATGGAGCCAAGAACTTTAGGCCCCAGCAGAGTCCTTGTCAATCCATCTGGGCTATGGAAGAATCAAGGCGCTTATCGACCCATATCGGCCAACAGGAGAGATCGAACCATGCAGCCATACACTCACACCCGTCTGTTTTTCCTTCTCTTGCTCATCGCCTTCGTGGTTGCCTGTGCGACGACCGCGCCCGCGCCGAACCCCCAAGCCGGACCCGAGACCAAGCCGGCGCCCCTGTCTCAAAAACCGCTTGCTCGACCGGGTCCCGCACTGGCCCGAGATGACTTCAACCGCCTGGCTGCCCTGCTGGACCAGCCCCTTTTCTGGGAGCAAGATCAGAAGAACCCCGGCAAGCTGGACGCCGATGAGTTGGTGCTTCTGGGTGTGGGCTCCAGGCGTCAGGCCTACGTAAACGAAAAGGGTGCCTTCACCCCCTTGTTCCAACAAGTTCTTGCGGCCATGAAAGAGATGCGCCGACGAGAATCCGTGGCCCTGGAGCTCAACCAGGGGCGCCCCACCTTGGTATTCAACGACTTCACCAAGACTCCGGCCCTGGACCAAACCATCGTACGGCACATCACCGCGGCGGCAAGAATCATTGAGAAAATTCACGCCGAGCAGTTGGGCGCCGACCGCTATCGGGCCTGCATCCCCCAGGACGACATGCCCAGCCGCGCTTTGTTTCGGCGAAACCAAACCCCCTGGTGCGTGGCACCGGCCACTGAAAACGATCCTTTCTGCAATGCCTGCCCGGCCTTCCCTGCTCGCTTGTCGGGTCTGTATCCCGCGGCCCTGCAGGCTGAAAAAAACTGGTGCGACAAACTGGCCAAACTGCCTGCGGCCAAAGCCCTGCTGGATCCCTTTACTCGCGTCGAAGAAGACGGCCAGGGCGGCCTCCTTGCCGTGCCCTACACCCAGGCCTACGGCAAGGACATGAAACAAATAGCCGCCGAACTTAAAACCGCGGCCCAGGCGATCACCGAGGGGGAAGAAGCCTTCAAAACCTACCTGCTGGCCGCCGCCAAGGCCTTTGAAAACAATATTTGGGGGCCAGCGGATGAGGCCTGGGCCGCCATGAACGCCTCAAACAGTCGATGGTACCTGCGCATCGCTCCGGATGAAGTTTACTTCGAGCCATGCAATCGCAAGGCGGGATTCCATGTATCCTTCGCTCGCATCGACCCCGACTCACTTTACTGGCAAAAAAAGCTCACGCCCATGCGCCAGGACATGGAACAGCGCCTGGCCGACCTCATCGGAGAGACCTACAAGGCCCGAAAGGTCAGTGTGCACATGCCCGACTTCATCGCCATGGTGCTCAACGCCGGCGACGCACGCAGTCCCCTGGGCGCCACCATCGGCCAAAGCCTGCCCAACTGGGGCAAGGTGGCTCAAGAGGGTCGAGGTCGCACGGTGGTCATGTCCAATCTCTATACCGACGCCGACTCCCGGACCATCCGGCGAGCCCAGGCAGAAAGCCTGCTGTCGAGCGAGTCCATGCAACGCTACACCAACGACAAACGCCTTGGGCTTTTGGACATCATCCTGCATGAAATCACGCACAACTTCGGTCCCCATTCGGACTACACCATCGACGGCAAGCGCCCCAGCGAGGTCTTCGGCGGTGCCATGGCCACCGTGCTCGAAGAACTCAAAGCCCAGACCGGTGCACTCTTCTTCGTCGACTTCCTGCGAGAAAAGGGTCTTTTGTCGCAGGAAGAAGCAGAGCAAGTCTACCTGCACTCCATCGTCTGGGCCTTCGGCCACATTTCTCGCGGTATGTTCAGTGCTGGAAACCGCCCCAAGCCATATAGTCAATTGGCAGCTATCCAAATGGGTGTCTTGAGCCGAGCCGGCGCCATCGAGTGGTCGACGGATGAACTGGCCGCCAACGGTCGGGACCGTGGCCGTTTCCACATCCACTTCGACAAGGTCCAGGCGGCCCTGGCTGACTTAATGAAGCAAGTGGGCCAAATCAAGGCCTCCGGCGACAAAGAAGCCGCCAAAAAGCTCGTCGACGAATACGTGACCGGCGAAGGCAGCAACTTAATGCACCAAGCCCAGGTGGCCGAGCGCATCCTCC
>JAUVAM010000324.1 GCA_030591745.1 Deltaproteobacteria bacterium | reverse complement strand
CCATCACGGCCTGCTGACCATCGTGGTCCATGATGCGAAGACGGTTGAACATGGGATAGCGTTCTTCGATGACCAGCTTGTTGGTCTCCCCGGGCTTGACCATCAAAGAAAAATACCGACGGTCTGCCGTCTCGGATTCCAATTTTCCACCGACAAGCTTCATCTCCCAGCCGGCGCGCTTGGGTAGATTAACCATCAGGGGAAGGGCTTCTCCATCCTCCTTGGTGGCTTTGACCTCATAGGTCCATTTCTGAACCCGGAAGGCCCGGGTCTGCAACACCCCGCGGGAGATCTTGACCAGGCCCACCGTTTCCCGGCTTGAGGAGGAATTCGCGGTTACGTTAACTGCCGTATCCAAGGCATAGGCCACGTAAGAGTCCTGTCCCTTTTCGATGCGAGAGATCAAACCCTCGCCGACAAAATGCCCGTCTCGCATGATGGAGATGGGACCAGGTTCCAAAACCGCGCCGGATGCGTTGCGCATGCTCACCGCACGGAAAGGATGATGCCGGGCCGCGGCCAGACCCGCGTCCGGATTGTAGCTATAGATGGCCCTGCCCGGGATACGCTTGTTGATGAGCGCGATCATGGTGGAAGATCGATTGGGCACGTTCATGGGCTGTTCCAGCTCAAAGCGATACATGGAGCCCACCTTCTGGGTGGAGGCCTGTACGCGCATGGAGTCAAAAAGCTGACTGCCCGTGATCGATTTCTCCTCTTCTTTTTCTTTCTGATCTATCCAATCTCCGTCTGAACCACGCCCCGAAGCTGACCTGGAGCGGCCCCCGAAAGCCTTTTTCTTCGACTTGCTATAGCGCCGACTCGGACGCGGCTTGGCGGCCTGTTTTGCCTCCGGCGGTGCGGACATGACCGAACGGGCTACGGGTGGCGCGATGCCCAGATTGCCATAAGGCGTCAAATCCGGCCGCTTGACGAAGCGGGGTGCATAGAGGTCGTACAGGAAAGAAACCGGACTGCCCGTGGTCAGCGTCAACTTGACGGCCTGCCAGTCGGCACCCGACACGTTGTCCACGATGGCCCAACCTTGCAGCAAGGGCTTGTCGTCACCATCCAGCACCAATCTGTAGCTGGATTTCCAGGTGGGCATCTCCACCAAATAGGCCACCATCAAATCCCGCTCGCGGTTCTTTTGTTCTTGATCCAGGTAGATGGTCAATTCAACCGATCGCCAAGCATCCTGGCCCAGGCTGATATCCAATCCTTTGACCAAACCACTGGCCAAGGTCTTATCCAAAATGCGCAAAGCGCGCAGTTTGCCGAGGGGAAGAATTCGGATGGTCCCACCGTCGTCCAGCACCGAAAGCTGGGCACCGCCTTCCGCCCCAGGAAAGCCATCCAAACCCACAAGACGCCCGGCGAGTACACCCTCTTCGTGACGCAATTGCACCTGGGCACCCCGCAAGGCACCCAAGATGCCCGCCAAAGATCCTTGCCCGAGCGCCAGCTTGGGCAACTCAGCCAGGGCCCGCTGGTTGCTCACGTCCACCGGCAAGGCCAGGCTGTTGGCTCGACCCCCCGCAAAATCCACAACCGTGATGGACTTTAAAATATCCTGGATTTGCCCGGGGCGAACGCGCAGGACCAACTTGTTGCCCGCAAAACGACCACGCCGCTCCATGTAGGCCACGCCGTTCTGAAACATCACCACCTTGGTGACCGGGAGATCCATTTGTACGGCCTCCGCGGCCTCGGTAGCGGGATCCTCCTGGGCTCCTCGTTGTGTCACACAAGCTGGACCCAGCCAGCTCAACCCGACCAGCAACAAAACAGACGCCACAACCACTCGTTTGCTCATCACGCCTCCATGGAATTATTTTTCATGAAACGATCACTATCCCAGCAGATCTCCGACCTGAAAGGGTCGCCCCTGCATAAAACTTCGCGCATCCAAGCGCTTCTTTCCCTCAAGCTGTAACTCCAAGAGCCGCAGACTGCCCTCGCCGCATGCGATCACAATATGCTCGCCCTCGGCCATCAGGACACGACCCGCCTCTGCTGCTTGAGTGTCCGAGCCCGACTCCACCCGGGCGCGCTGAATCTTAAGCAGCCGATCCTGCGTCGAGGTCCAGGCTCCGGGCCAGGGCTGCAAGCCCCGTATCCGGTTGTGCAATTCCAAGGAAGACTTGGACCAATCCAGTCGGCCGTCATCTTTGGTCAAAGCCGGGGCCCAGATCACCTCTTTCGCGTCCTGAGGCCTGGCCTCCATCGGCCCTTGGGCCAAGGCCTCAACCGCCTGAACCAACAAGTCGCCACCAAGGACTGCGAGCGAGTCGTGCAGTTCCTCCAGGCTCTGATCTTCAGGGATGTCGACCGTCTGCTGCAGCAACACGTCTCCATCATCAAGTCGCGGTGTCACTTTGATGATGCTGACGCCACCTTGCCGGTCCCCTCTGATCAGGGTCCACTGCATGGGGGCCGCGCCTCGATATTTCGGAATCAAGGAGGGGTGCACGTTGATGAAACCAAGCCTCGGCGTTTCCAGCGCCCGTCGGGTAATGAGTTGCCCGAAGGCCGCCACCAGGCCCAGGTCAGGTTGCAAGGCCTCAAGTCTCGCCAAAAATTCCGGATCCTTCTGTTTCTCGGGCTGCAACACCTCCAGGCCCCGTTCGACGGCCCAGGACTTGACCGCCGGGGGGCTGATCTTTCGGCCTCGGCCACTTCGCCGATCCGGCTGACACACGACAGCCACCGGTGTACGCCCCGCTGCTTCCAGGGCATTCAATATGGGCACGGCAAATTCTGGTGTTCCGAAAAAAACGGTCTTCATGGTCACCCGGAAAAGAAAAAATATCACGACCTGGAAGAAGCAGCCTTCTTGGCTGCCTTTTTCATGCGACGCTCCATCATGGAGCGCTTCAGGCGCGACAAGTAATCGATGAACAACACGCCGTCTAAGTGATCGATTTCGTGTTGAAGGGCCCTGGCGAGCATACCTTCGGCCGTAAGCTCAAAAGCCTGCCCGTTACGGTCCGTGGCCTTGACGGTGACTCGGGCAAATCGCCTGACCTTCTCGAACTCGCCCGGAAAAGACAAACAGCCCTCGTCACCCTCGACCACCTCGTCGGCGGTGGACAAGATTTCCGGATTGACCAGTTCGATAAGCCGAGGTTCGCCATCGCGCTGATCCACGTCGATGATAGCCACCCTGCTGGTCACTCCTATCTGCGGCGCGGCCAGCCCGACTCCCTTGTTGGCATACATGGTCTCGGCCAGGTCATCCAATAAGCGGATCAAGAATTCCCCTGGCTCCACAGGTTCACAAGTTTCCCGCAACACGGGATCCGGATGGATGACAATCTTTTTCAAGGCCATGATTTTATCCCTTGACCAAATCCCTCACAACGACATCAGGGTCGCTGCCTGAGTGAATCACGATAACCAAGTCGCAGCAGTTCATCCCCCAACACATCATGGGCCTCGCCCAGGGCTCGTCGGACCAAAGCCAATTTACTTTCGAGATCCTTGAGGGCCGGATGATTGTAGTTGGCTGGGTGGAACTCACGATGCAAACGCTCGTGAGCTGCCGTAATCTCGAAAGCCGTGGCGTCTTCTTCCACCCCAAGAAACTCGAAATAACTCGCCTGGTTGATCTGGATAAACCTGGCCATCAGGCGCCTGCGCCTCAAATCAAGGTCCCTGCGAATCGACTCCTCTTCGTTCTTTGCACCACCCGGCAAGCCCTTGGCCACCAGCACGACGAGACCAAGCACCTGGCCGGTCAGAAGCACCCGATAGACGGTGTTTGCATCCTGTCCCGAGATGAAGCCGATCTCCTCGATGGGGCGGAGGCCGTTGACCAGACGCAAAACAGATCGCTCTGCATCGGTCAAGTCCAGCTTCTCGGGGCTGGGCGTCATGCCGGATCGATCTTCAGCAGGCACCGGAGCCAGCAAGCTTGAGGAACCCCCCAGAAAATGCACCATGCGATCCAGCACAAACTTCCGCCTGATGCCATCCAAAATGAGGGAGGCCAAGGGCTTGCCCAATCGAACAATCTCGGCGTCCGGTGCCAAATCGGCCTCAAACACAGCCCGACCCTTGGACCACTCGAACAGACCCAGTAGACAGTGATCAAGATGGTGACGGACCAGAGGGAAAAGCTCCTCTGGTCGCAGATGCCCCCGCTCCACCAAATGGGCCGCCAAGACTCGCGGCTGCTTGAACTCCTTAACCCTCGCCTCGGCATAGGCTTCGCGGTCGATCCAGCCCTCGCGCAGAAGCAACTCCTCCAACCTGTCTCCGCGCAAGCTGCTGCGCACGGACACCGGGACACCCTCTTCAAAAAAGATCTCTTTTTCCGCACCGGCCGAAGAAAACACCATCTTGCCCGTAACCGACTGCCGCAGCATGCGCCACAAGACAAACGGTGCAAGCTCATCTTCCAGGCTGACCTCGGATGGATCGGCCGGATGAAGCTGGGGCGCCTTGTCCGATGTGAAAAAATCCACATCCGCTTCTTCCTGAGCAGGCAAGTCCTTCAAGCTCCGCCGCGGGCGAACTTCAGGTTCATCCTGCGCCGCCTTGCCGGTCTGGGCCGCCCGTGCCTCCTCCAGGGAGATCAAACGCGGCGAAGTCTGCTCGTCCGGCCTGGCGAAATCGGCTCCCTCCGACGGCAACACCAGGCTTTCCTGGCTCGTCAAGAGGTCGCCGCCGGCAAAATCAAAAACCAAATCTTCGGTCTTTTCCTTATCGAACTCCCCTGAAGTCCCTGCTTCATCCAGAGACTCAACCTGCCAGCTGGCACCAGATTTCGCCTGCTGGGCCTCAAGAAGCGGCTTGGGCGGCAGGCTGGGTATGGTCAATTGCAAGTGCATGGCGTCGTCGTCGTCTTCAACGGCGCTGGCTGCCAGCTCCCGGGCACGCGCGGCCTCTTTGGCTAAAAGAGTCGCCAGTTCGTCTGCCCCGGCCATGGTTGGTTTGGCCCAGTTCTCGGCCTCGTCTTTGGGCACAGGGATCTCTTGATCCGCGAGACGGTCATCGGCCCAGGAAGAAGCAAGTCGCGCCAGGTGGCCCAGATCACGGCCGGCCAATTCGAATTCGTCCAGGGCCTCACGCCATACGCGATCTGCTTCCATGGGGGGAAGCTCTGTGGGCGCCTCCTCGGAAACGGTCTGACCCTTCAGCTCGGCCTGCACTTCTCGAGAAATCTGCCGGGTTGCCTCCCGACGAATTTCATCTTTTGTCATGCGGCCTTCTGGCTTTTCTGACTCAGTCTTGCGCTTTGCGTCTTCCTCTTCTTTACGCTTTGCGTCTTCCTCTTCTTTACGCTTTGCGTCTTCTTGTTCTTTGCGCTTTGCGTCTTCTTGTTCTTTGCGCTTTGCGTCTTCTTGTTCTTTGCGCTTTGCGTCTTCTTGTTCTTTGCGCTTTGCGTCTTCTTGTTCTT
>JAUVAM010000439.1 GCA_030591745.1 Deltaproteobacteria bacterium | reverse complement strand
GATGTGGATGTGAGGGTTGTGGTGGATGATTTTCCGGAGCGGGGTGGGGCCGTGATGGCGAATTTGATCGATTCGGTTGTTTCGTTTTTTAGCTATGGCTATCATTATTGGCCGCGTCTCGTTGGGCAATCTCGTTTTGAAGGGCTGAACTTTCGAGTGACGCATCCTGATGATTTGACTTTGGTGATGAGTGGGGAATTTGTGGGGATTAGCGACAACGGAGATAGCACGCTGACGGCGGAGTGGCGGATGTCGCATACCGTACATGGGTATATCGGTTTGGCCTTGGGGGATTTTGATTTGGTTGAGGGGACTTGTGGTGATGCTTCTTTGGAGATTTATGCTTTGCCCGGTATGAGTCTGGATAATTGTCCGATTGTGGCGGAGACTTATGTGCCTTTGCTTGAGGCGATGTGTGAGGATTATCAGTCTCGCTTTGGCGCGGTGGCTTTTGATGTTGTGCGTTTTGTGGGGGTGCATGAGGAGTTTGATAGTGGGTATGCCACCGAGGGTTTGGTGCTGGTGCCCAATTTCATTTGGGATGACGATGGATCGGGATCGTTTATCCAACGGGATTTCTATCTGGCCCACGAGCTGTCGCATCAGTGGTGGGGCAACGATGTGACGATCGAGGATACGCGGGACTGGTGGTTGGTTGAGGGCATGGCCGATTACTGTGCTTGTAGTTGTTTGGAGCGAGTGCAGGGCGAGAATGCGGGTCGCTGGGTTTGGCAGTGGGAAGTGCAGGAGTTGTTGACGTACTACGATGAGGGCGGGGAAGATCATGCCCTGGTGCCCGACGAAGCCATCTCCATGGAACTCCGCATCGTCTACATCAAGGGTGCCTGGGTCCTGCGCATGCTGGAAGACGTGATGGGGACCGCGGCCATGGATCAGTTACTTCTGGAGTTGCGCGAGGAGCACCGCTTTGCTGCGCTCTCCACGCAGACGCTCGTGGACAAGGCGACGCTTATCGCCGACCGGGAGATGGGCTGGTTTTTTGAACAGTGGCTCTATGGCCAGGGCTTGATGAATTTAGATGAAGCGCACGAGGTGGTGGGTGATCAGGTCCTGTTGACCATCAGCCAGCAGTCGGTTTGGAAGGGCAACCCGCCCCAGTATTTCCAAATGCCTGTCGAGATTTTGCTGGAAAAAGAAGACCTCAGCCGGCGGCACGAGGTTGAAGTCCTTCAATCCGAAGAGGAATTTCCCTTAAGTATGCCATGAAGAGACCTGCCTGAGCCTGACAGGAATGTCGCTTTGTTGGGCGTGTTCTCTGGGTTAGAAACTTGTGGGTTCTTGTACTTTCCTGATAAAACTAGGGTTTATTGAGCTGTTCTTGGTCTGGCACAGGCTTTGCTTTGTTTCAGTATAGAAGGAGGCGATCATGGCCCAATCGGTCGTCAGAATGATGAAAAATCTGTTGCCCTTGTTGTTGTTGGCTTTTGCCTTGTCGGCCTGCGGTGCCGCCGATGGTGCGGGCGATTACGATGACACCTGTTTTGATTGCCGCACGGTTTGTGACGGAGCCGAGGGCGATGAATTGGATTTTTGCCTTGGCAATTGTTCTGAATGCCAGGGTTACTCGGATTGCTTCGCCTGGCTGGAGTATCGATTCGACGGCATGCAAATGCCGTTTTCCGAATGGCAAATTGTTGACTGCAGTATGGATTGAGTCCCGCGTAGAACCAATCAAACATCAGAAGAGGAGTCGGGTGGCTCTTCGTTTTCTTCGACGAGCTTGACATCGCTATCGTCTGCAAGGGCCGGGCTGTCCGCATCGGTGAACACCTCGCCCTGGGATTGAGTCGGATCGTTGGTGTGGTCGCTGTTTTCGTCTTTCGAAGAGAGCTTGAAGGGCGGGCCGCCTAGAAGAAAGCGGGGTGCGGTGTCCGGCTGTTGCTTCTTTGGGGAGCTTGGTGCAGAGCTGTCTTTTTCTTTGAGTCGAACTTGGGACGCTTTTTCCACCTGCCAGGTATCAAGGTTGGCCGGGGGTTGGGCGGGGGTCTCTTCAATGGAAGAGAAGATTATTTCCTCTTCAGTTTGATGTATGTGGGGTGTGGGCGTACCGGCCCCGGCGGGTGCTGGGGTTTGGAGTTCTTCCGCGCGGGCTTCCCGTTGGGATTCTGCCTCGATGAGTGCCATGGGAATGGGCATGGTCTCTCCGGCCACCGAGGCCTGAGCGGTTGCGGGCATGCTGGGAATGCCGGGCATGGTGTCCAGGGCTTTTTCTCGTAAGGGATCCTCATCCAGGATGAAGTCGCCGACCAGCTCTTTGTAGATGCGCATCAAGGGGTGGATGGACGAGGAGAGGGGTCGGTGATTTTCCAGTTGCAGCCCGGCCTGGTTGCCGAGGCGGGTCGCCAGTTCCCTGTCCAGCAATAACTTTTGCAGGTTGGTGGCCATGGCACCGATGTCGCCAGGTGGATGCAGCAAGGCATGTTCACCGTGGCGCAGAAAATCATCCAGGGCCGGATGGTGGGCGGCCAGGATGGGTCGCCTGGCGGCCATGTAGACCAGGATTTTATGCGGCAAGCCTGGTGCGGTGCGGTTGTGCTCATGGTTGATGGTGGGTGCGACACAGACCTGGGCCTTGGCCAGAAGCTCGGGTAGCTCTTCGAGCTCGACAGGCTTGATGAATTCGATCGAACGCTTCAGGCCGTAGTTTTGGATCCGTTCTTGTATTTGGGAGAGCCAGGGTTCGTCTGTTGGGCAGATCAGCATCAGGCGGGTGCGGATTTGGCGCGGCAGGCTGGCCATCGCCTCCAGCAGGTCATCCACGCCTTGCCAGGGCAGCAGGCTTCCCAGGTACAAGATCGTGCCGGGCAGTCCTGCTTGCTGTGCGGTTTTTTCAAAGGGCTTGATGTCCAGGCTTGGTTGCATCAGATGGATTTTGGCGGCGCTGACACCTCGCGCGAGCAGGTGTTGTCGAATGGGTTCTGAGCCCGCGAACACCAGGTCGGCCAGGGAAAAGCAGCGGTCCTCTTGCTGTTTTAGCGAAATGCTGGTTTGCACCGTTTGGGTGTCCTGCGGGTGGGTGATATGAAAATCCAAGGACGGCAAGTTGTGCACTTCGTAGATCAGCTTGGCCTTGTCCTTTTGCTTGCGGTTGACCAGCAACATGCCTTCCCAGATGGACGTGAAGTGACATACTTGATAGGGCTCGCTGTCCAACTGACGGCTGAGCGCGCGTTGAAATGCTCGCACTTGCTCTAAGAAATCTCCTTGGCCCACCGGCACACGCAGCAGGCGCGCGCCGTAATAGCGCTCGATGTGGCTGAGATCCTCGTTTTTGAGGGACATGGCGTCTAATTCAAGCTTGCCGGACAGGGCGTTCAGTTCCTCCGTGGCCCAGCAAGAAGTACCGGTTGGCCCAGGGACATGTTCGAAGGTAACGAAGAGAACCTTCGGCTTTTTTTCCGGTTTCGGCTCGTTCATGACTCTTCGCTCAGCATACAGGAAATTTTACTGCTTTCATTGTAGCCAAGGTCTGCATTTTTTAGCATCGGTCAGGTAGCTGACTGTTTCAAGTTGAGCTGCAATTGATTGGGCACCCTGAGTGCCCAGGCGCGCAGTCCTTTTTCTCGAAGTCGAAGGGCCAGGGGCTCCGCGGCAGGGCCCAGCAGGGTGATGCGCCGGGCTCGGCAGCTTTGTGCATAGCGCATCACTGCTTTTCTGTCCGCATGGCTTGAAATGAAGAAGTGCTTTTCTATGGAAGGGTCCTTGTGGGCCTTCCGCTGGCCGGACACCTGGGCCAGGCTTGCCCTGGTCAATCTGGCGATGGGCTTGCTTTGGGCCAGGTGATGGGGGGCAAGCAGCACCTCGTCGGTCTTTCCACCGCCACGATGAGCGCGGCTTGTCGCTTGCTTTGAGTCCAGCTGGCGATAGGCGCGAAATACGGGCGACAGGGCGCGCAAATGGGCGCAGCTTAGACCTTCCTCCGTAAGCAGAGCCGCCAACTCCTGGGCCGTGCCCAGGCCCTGGCAAAGCAGCACAGGCTGTCGTTTTTTCGCCAGCTGGCTTTTGGCCCAAGTCGTCAGGGCCTTCTCCTCGTTTTCTCGCGGTGGCAAATCCTCGGCGTGCTGGGCATGGATAAGCAGGTGCTCGCAGTCCAAGATTCGACCCTGCTCGCCCAGGCGGCGCGGGTTGAGATCGAAGTGCCCTGTATAGGCCAAGCGTTCCTGTTCCCTGCGGATCAGCAATTGGCTGGCGCCCAGCATGTGGCCCGAGGGGTGGAGGGAAAGATCCAGGCCGCCCAGGGCAAAATTGCGTAACATGGGGCTGACCAGGGTGCGGAGGGGGTCAATGAGTCCCTCCGCCAGCACGGCAGTGGCTTCGCTGAGAAAAACTTTCT
>JAUVAM010000566.1 GCA_030591745.1 Deltaproteobacteria bacterium | reverse complement strand
TGTCGATGAACAAAACCATGTTGCGAACGTAAGTATCGTAGGTCGGAGGAAGTCCCCGGTCTTCGCAAAGGAAGGGGTCTCTGGGCTGCGGGGCCTCGACATGAAGCACCCTGGCGGAAGGCTCCACTAAGACATCATATCCTGATTTCACAAGTCGATAGCCCAACTCGATATCTTCCATACCCCAACCCACAAAATCCTCATCGAATGAAATTTCGGGGCGTCTCGGAACTGAAAAATTACAGGAATACACATAAAACCAAGGATGCTCACAGGACTCGATATTTCGGCCGCCGACGCCCAACTCCTCCACCCGGCAATCGGGGACGGAGGCTTCGATCTCAGGATCAGTCGGCAACACATTGACAGGAGGCTGATGGGCGCGATGCCTGAAGCCAAGAATCACCAAGGGGCTGAGGCATCCGTTGCCATGCCGCGCGTGGGCCGCAATATGATTGGTCACGAAATCCCCAGGCAGCAGCACATCGTCATCGACAAAGATCAACAGATCCCCGCGCGCCTTTGCAATACCGAGATTTCGGGCCTGACCCGCCCTGAAGCCCAAATCTTCTTGCCACAAGAGATCCAGGCCAGGAATCCGACCCTCGAAAGGAAGCATGGATTTTTGGGTATCCGTACTCGACCCATCGTCGCAAACCAGGACTTCCTCAATCGCATCACCCACCTGATCAGCAAGGCAGGCCAACTGCCTTTGCAGCAAATCAGGGCGATTGTACGTGGGGATGATAACCGATGCCTTCAATGCACATTCCTCGGACTCAAGTTACTAAACGGTAAGGAATAATGACAAAATTGCCACTTAGATGCAAGAGCCCCCTCTATGTGGCATACTCTGCCGACCCATGAACCCTCCGCATCGAGAGAACAACACGGCGCTTAACCTGCTTTTTCATGTGGTGATGCCGGATCCGGCGCCTGGCGGCATGTCCAGTACGCGCTTTGGGGATTTGCTGGAATCTCTGCTGCAAAAAGGCATGAAGCCGGGCAAGTTGGGCGATTATCCGGGCAGGCAACCCAAGGCTGGACAATTCACCGTTTCTTTTGATGACGCGCATCCTTCCTTGGTCGAACATGCCCTTCCTGTTTTGAGAAAACTCAATGTGCCCGCGACCGTGTTTGTGCCGACGGCCTACGTTGGAGAGACCGACCAGGTGCTCGATTATGCGGAGCTAAAAAAGCTTGCTCGCCTGCCGGGTTGGGAGATGGGCGCCCATGGACATCGACATGTTCGCGCCGGTTGGAAGGAATACTCGGAAGACACGAGGCGCTGGGCTTGGCGACTCGAACAAGACTATGTACAGGCTCGACGGGCTTTGGCCAAAGCCCTTGGGCAGGCGCCGCGTCTGCTTGCTTATCCCTTTGGCGAAGCACCAGGACCTGCACGAGCCGCGGCCATGCAGGCGGGATATGCCGCGGCATTCACGGTGGACATGGACACAGCATGGGATGGCACGCCCTGGGCGATCCCCCGCCTGGACGCCTCCTTGCTGGACCTGGAAGGGGGACGGAGCACCCCGCCCTACGAACCCGAAGCACCTCCGGAATTCAGCGTTGTCGTCCCCGCCTTTGGGCGATTGCATCTCCTTCGTGAAGTCGTTCGCAGACTACATGAACAGAGTTACCCGAAAGACCGCTACCAGGTCATCGTGGTAGACGATGGCTCCAAAGACGACATTTCAAAGGCCCTGGGTCCCTGGATGGAAAAAACGACCCTGCTGCGCCTGGATGGCTCGGACTCACGCTTCCGGGCGGGACAAGCACGCCAGGCCGGGGCCGATGCGGCTCAATTCGACCATCTGGCCTTCCTGGACGCCGACGTGGCGGTGGATAAAGATTATCTGTGGCATCTCGCCTGGTGCCATGCCTCCGTCCCCGATGCCCTGGTCCTCGGTTACCTCTCCGGCTACAATTTGCACGATCTGGGGCACTTCCACAGCCTCGAAGACGTGGCCGCCACGGAAAGACTCAACGGGGAGGAGCTTCCGATCATCCCCGACCGATCCAGAGAGCCTCTTCTGGCGCGCTGCTTGGACAACGTGGCGGCCTTGGACGAGCCATGGCATCTGGCGTACACAGGCAATCTCTCTCTGCCCAAGGACTTGCTGACCAAAGCAGGCGGGTTCGCAAAAGACTTCAAGGGCTGGGGATTCGAAGACGTCGATTTGGGGCTGCGTCTCCACCAAAATGGCGCCAATTTTATCTTCAGCCGCTTCGCCCTCGGCTACCATATGGATGACGGAATCGCCGAGAGCTCTCCATCGAACCCCTTCAGGGATCCTGAGCCCACGAAAAAGAAATTCGCCGGGGTTTTAGAAAACCTCAAGACCCTCGAGCTTCTGCACCCGGACAACCCAAAGGTCAACAGCTTCTGTGAAGGACTACGTGCCGACGTGGAAGAAATCTGCTCAGGCCAGGAAACAGTCGGTGTTGAATGCGCTGCCGCCTACCCCATGGATTGGCCATTTGCGCGCTTGCACAAGAGACAGCCCGGCGGCCTGAGCTTCGAAGACATTTGCGACCGGCTTGCCTACGCACAAAAACTGGGGGCGAAAGGCGTCTATTTGCTGGGCGGAGATGTCCTGCTCCGACCCGATCTGGCCGCACTTCTTGAAACGATCAAGGCCTTTGGTATCCAATGGATCACTGCGGAAACAACCGGCCTCCTGCTGGCTGAACGCGGCATGGCCAAAAAACTAAGACAGGCCGGTCTGACAAGCGTGATCATCGAAGTCCTGGCAGGCCATGATCACCCGACCGCGAATTTCCCGGATCGGGTTGCGCTGGGGGTCGAAGCCGCCAGCAAAGCAGACATCAAGACAGAAGCCAAACTGGTGCTTGGAGAAGACAGCCGAAGTGCCCTTCTGAGAGGATTCGAGCGGATCAAATCACTTGACCTAAAACTCAATCAGTTGGTCTTGCTCGAAAAAACAGCGGAATCTTGGGTCAAAGAGGAGATGCTGTCTTCTCAACTTTCGCAGGTAGCTTTGAGAATCGATGACCAAAGGAAGCCCACGCCATGACTTACCGAATCATTTATGCCCCCGGTCACCCAGCCATGCAGTACCACATCGCGCGAACAGGCCAGGCATTCCACATCCTGGCCAACTGGGAGCAGTTCGACTACTGGAGGCCACGCCCACCCAACGTGAAAAGTCTCTTCGATAAATTCGAAGATTCGCACCTGGACCTGACGGTCGCGGATTTTCAAAAGATGCTGAAGCCGGGCAATCGTTTTGGCTTTCCCGACGAGTTTGATTTCGCATGGTCCATGTGGAACGAGCAGTACAAGATCTTCAGACCCTATTCGGGGATCAAAAAAATCCACCGCGTCGCCAAGTACACCGAGCTTGAGCCGGAAGACTACGACTACATCCTCTCTCATCCGGAAGAATACGCACTCGCCTCTTACTATCGCTA
>JAUVAM010000247.1 GCA_030591745.1 Deltaproteobacteria bacterium | reverse complement strand
CCAATCCCACCCCGATATAAGGGTCATGGTCGACGGCCAAAGCGGAGCGCGAAGGACCAAGGGCCAGCACCAGGACCAAGCAAGCCAAAAACCACTTTACTTTTCCGCACATAAGAACCTCCAAACAAATAATTTCACAAGCCAGATCACCATCACGAGTGCTTGTATGAACACCCCCCCGGACTTGGGTGGATTTTCTTGTGACCGACAAAAAAACCTGATTTTTTCTACCCAAAGCAGCGGACATACCCATAGGATCCTAAGTGATGGAAAAAAAGAACCCCAAACGCCCCTTGCCTGGAGATCGGGCCCTTTTGGATCTCTACCGGCAATCCGATCCGACGGCCTTGGAGCGCATTTACTTGGCCTATCTGGGTGAGGTCACAGGGCTTTTGCGCCGAGGCTTCCGTTTCTCGAGCAAGGGCCGGGAGATGCATTTTTCGGGCTATCCGGATGGCGAGCAACTCCGCGATGCCCTCCAGGAGACCTTTCTGCATGCCTTCGGTCCCAGCGCCCGGCGCAACTACGACGGACTGCAGCCTTTTCATAACTACCTCTTGGCCATTGCCCGCAACGTGGTTCTGGGTCACTTCCGCAAGGACGTCCAGCGCCTGAGTCGCTTCAAGCCCATCGATGCCGCCGACCATGAGATGGGCAGCGATTCGGTCGGTGCCCGGCAGTCGGCCGGCATCGCGCTGGCCGAAGGACAACCGGAAGCGCCTGACGAGGGCGTGGAGCGCATGCGTCTTCGTCGATTCATCGAGGATTTCGTGGCCGGCCTGAAAGAACAACAACGTCAGGTCCTCAAGCTGCACTTCATGGAGCATCAAAGCCAGGACGCTACCGCTCAGGCGCTTGGGGTGGACAGAAACCGGGTGCGCAAGCAGATTCGTGCCATTCGCAAGAAACTTTGGAAAAGCCTGCAACGGGAAGGATTGGACCGCGCCCTGCCCTTCCAACCGAAAGCCCAGGAGGCCAAGCCATGACGCCGAGCCCCCGCCATGATGAGCGCTACACCCGGGCCATCAAAGCCCTGTTCATCGAAAATCGCCCGCCGAGGATACCGGGCCCCCTGGCCGAACACCTCAAGCATTGCGCCTCATGCAGGGCCCTGGTTGAGCAGTTAAGCGCATCAGAACGACTGCTGGCCGAAGCTTGCGAGCTCGACAACGCGATACAGCCCTTCGAAGCGGCCCTTGTCTGGAGCCAAGTCGCGGAACAACTCAAACTGCCGTCCGCTGAAAAGTCCGGTCATGCCCCAAGGTTGCTGGTTTGGGCGGCGGGATCGACGGTCATCCTGCTGATGGCCTTGGCGTCTTTTCTTTGGATTCGACCGGAACCCATACCAGACGATGGTTTTCAAGCCCGCGGCCAAACAACCCAGCCCCAGGTGGAACTGATCTGCATCCAGCAGGGCGAAGACCCCGAGGCTCGCTCAGCCCGCATGCCCGATGGAAGTTGGCGCTGTTCTCTGGACGAAAACCTGGCTTTCGCTGTCCTGCCGATTGGGAACGCGAGGCATGTGGCTCTCTTCGGCATTGACGAGGCGGGCCAAATCCTGTGGTACACGCCATCACCCACGCAGGCCGCCAGCCACTTGCTTCAGCCCGGCGATCTCCCCATGCCCCTCGAGCGGACCGTACGCCTGGATGTCAACCACAAACCTGGCGACTATCGGGTCTGGGCCCTGTTTTCGAACGAAGCCTTGCGCTTTGACCGGGTACAAAAAATGGCGCAAACTGTGGCGCAAGGTGGCGATTTGCCTGTTGGGATAATCAAGCAGTCTCTGTCGCTGCATGTCATGGGAGTAGCGCCATGAAGTCTTTGCCTCTTTGGGTCCTGATGGCCCTCACGCTGAGCGCGGCCCAAGTCACAGCTGAACCCTCTGCGCTCCACGTGCTCATCGTAGCCAACAACATGGATCCCGACGGCGAGTTGGCCCCTTTGCGCTACGCCGATGACGATGGTGTGCGCTACGCCGAACTCTTCGAAGCAGCCGGTGCCCGGGTCGAGCTTCTGACCACCCTGGATGCCGACAGCCAAAAAGTTTTCCCAGGACTGGCCAGCCGCACCCGACCCCCCACCCGGGAACGTTTTCGCGCTGCCATCAAGCACCTTTTCGATGACATCCGACACGACAAAAAAGAGGGCCGACGCACCGAGCTTGTCTTTATCTACACAGGCCACGGTCGACTGAAGGACGGTCAGGGTCAAATGATGTTGACCGACGGCGTACTGGATCGAGAAGCGCTTTTCAAAGAGGTGGTGGAAGCCTCACCGGCGGATGAGAATCTGCTGATCTTAGACGCCTGTCATGCCTATTTTTTGGTCCTGCCACGCGGTGACTGGCAAGACGACGCGGGCACGGCCCGTGACCAGGACGCCCTGCGCGCCTTCCTCCGTGGACCCAATCGGCTGGACCGGCATCCCAATACAGGGGTCATCCTGTCAACGGCCGGCGC
Organism: Deltaproteobacteria bacterium; assembly: GCA_030591745.1. The sequence goes on along the minus strand of JAUVAM010000247.1, from coordinate 3,919 downwards.
GGCCGAAGTGCATGAATGGTCCCGCATCCGAGGCGGCGTTTTCAGCCATGAACTGCGATCTGCTCTGCTGGGTCTGGGCGACGTGAACGGTGATCGTCGGGTGGACTATGCCGAGGTGGAGGCCTTCCTGGCCGCCGCCAACGCCGGCATCACCAACCCAAAAGCCCAAATCCAGGTTTTCATACAGCCCCCGGCCCAAGACCACCTGCGACCCATCCTTGACTTGACCGGCCCCGGTTTTACCCATTTCCTCAATTTTCCGACAGCAGCCTCTGGCCGTTTTGAGATAGAAGACGCCCGTGGTTTGGCCTATGCCACTTGGAACAAAGCCGCGGATCATGACAGCAGCCTGGCTTTGCTCTTCTCACCGGTCCGAGACAGACCCAACTACTACGTGCGTCAGGCGAATCAAGAAGCAGAGATCTCCCTCGCCCAACCCGGTGTCAAACGACTTGAACTGGCCTGGGCCACGCTGACACTCAAACCGCCAAGAACCGCCGACAGGGGTAGTGTTGCTGAATCTTTTCGCTCCGAGCTTTTCAGCGTGCCCTTCGGAAGGGCTTTTTCGCAAGGCTACGCGGCCAGTCGAACAGATCCGCAGGCGCGCCTTTCGGCCTCTTCTCAAAAGCTCTCGCATTCGGCCCACCAACTTTCTTTGGGCTACTTGCTCAGCGATGCCGTGATGGAAGCCGACGGTCTTGCTCACGGCGGCCAATTGTCCTATCGCTGGAATATCTGGAAGGCCATGCTCTTGGGCGCCCGCTTCGGCTGGACCCACGCCGACGCTCGCAGAGAGGGAGACAGCAGCATGGAAGCCCTGGGCTTGGACCTGGGCGTGGGCGCGGCCTACACCCTCTGGGAGGGAGTGAATCTTTGGGCACTGGCTCTCGTAGGCAACCGTTTCTTGTTACAAAATGAGAGCACACCCAATCCCGGTGAGCACGACAAATTCACCTCCGATCTCTTCGCCCCAGCCCTCGGGGCCGAGTTGGGCATTCGGGTCCAGCTTGTAGGGCCCCTGGGCCTGGAGTTGGCCGGGGGCTTGGATTTGATCTTTGGCTCCATCGATGGAACCGAGACCCGCCTACTGGTCCCCTCAGGCCGCGCCGCCCTGCTGCTTTCCTTCTGAATAGCTTCCATTTTCCGACAGTTTGTGCCAGGATAGGCAAGTTCTTATTCACAATTTTCGTCCTCGGACGGGAGGGTTTTTTATGCGATCTTTTCAGAAACAATCTCTGGTGTTGCGCGTTTTCTTAACCATCTTGCTGGCTTTCGCCATTGCAGCTTGCGGCGACGATACGGCGGGCAAGGACGGCGACGGCGACGGCGTGGTCGACAGCGAAGACAACTGCCCGGACCTGGCCAACGCGGATCAGGCCGACGTGGATTCAGACGGCTTTGGCGATGTCTGCGACAATTGCCCGACCATCCCCAACGCCGATCAGGCGGACAGCGATGGAGACGGCGTGGGTGATCTCTGCGCCCCCGACGCCGACTTCGATGAAGACGGCGTGATCAACTCGGAGGACAACTGCCCGGCCACCCCGAATGCAGATCAGAGCAACACCGATGGCGATGCCCACGGCGATGTCTGCGATATCTGCCCAGACAATCCCGACGACGCCCAATTGGATACGGATGGCGACGGCTTCGGTGATGCTTGTGATGTTTGCCCGAATGACCCCGACGCGGATCAGGCGGATTCAGACGGTGACGGCGCGGGCGATCTCTGCGACAACTGCCCGGACAAGCCCAACCCGGATCAGGCTGACGCCAACGGCGACGGCACGGGAGATGCCTGCGACGCCAACATGGACTCCGACAACGACGGCATCCCCAACGCCGAAGACAACTGCGTGGACACCCCCAACGAAAACCAGGCGGACGGGGATCAAGACGGCCTCGGCGATGTCTGCGACAACTGCCTGGATGCAGCCAATCCGGACCAGACCAACTCGGACGGCGACGCCCTCGGCGACGCCTGCGACAACTGCCCCTACGTGGACAACCCGAACCAAACAGACTACGACGATAACGGCGTCGGCGACGCTTGCGATGACGGCATGCGCCTGCTTTCGATCTTCCCTTCCGCGGGCTGGCGAGAGGAAAACACGGACGTGAGTCTGTCGGGCATCGGCTTCGAAGACGGTGCCACCATCACCTTCACCAACGCAGACGATGGCGCGGTTACCTTTGACGCCACGAACGTGAGCCTGGTGGACTTCACCTCCATCACCGCCTCCGTGCCGGCTGATCCGACGCGGGCTTTGGGTCTCTACGATGTGACCCTGACCCTGCTGGACGGCACTTCCGACACCCTGGTCAAGGGCTTTTTGGTCTCCCCCAACCCGCCGCCCGTGGTGGAAGACGTGATCCCTCCCTTTGCCTACAACGGCGATCCCACCGACGGCATTCTGAGCGATCGAGCCGTGATGATCGTGGGCCAGAACTTCATGTCCACACCGGGTGTGCGTTGGGTCAAGGAAGACGACGCCAACCTGACCTTCGATGCAAGCTCCGTTGCGTTCACCAACACGACCAGCATCACGGCCATCGTGCCCAGCGAAAGCGAATCCATGCCCGCCGGTTTGTACATTCTTCAAGTCACCAACCCGGATCGCCAGGGCGCGGCCTGGGCCGGTCGCTTTGAGATCACCGCCACCCCGCCACCCAGCATCTCAAGCATCACCCCGCTCCGGGCTGCCGGTAACGATTTCACCGGTGGCGTGATCACCCTGACCGTACAAGGCGGCCATTTCATCGATGGCGCCGTCATCACCCTCATCGACGAATTGGGCACGGAGACGGATATCCCCACTTCTTTCGTGAGTGAGGCGGAAGTCAACGGTTCGGGCTCAGGCATGGCCTTCGGCAACCAGCCCTACGCAGTACGTGTGACCAACCCGGATGAGCAATGGGACGTCTATTATGTCTTTTCCTTGACCTCTTCAGCCGACGGCAAGCTGACGGCATGGGATGACGACAACCCCGAGAGCAATCTGTTGACGCCGCGTTACAAGCACGCGGCCACCCATGGCTTCGACATCTTCGGCTCGGGCTACGTCTACGTCGCCGGCGGCTACGACGCATCAAACACGCCACTCGACTCTGTGGAATACATGCAGGTAAGCGTCTTCGGCAACCCTGGCGTATGGAAAGAAAGCCTGCAATGGAATGGCACGACCCATGTGCCCAACACCCTGACCATCCCCAGAACAGCGGCCTCCATGGTGGGCATCGGCCCCTATCTCTATGTTGTGGGCGGCAGCCAGGACGGAACGACCGGCGAGCGCGGCCTGGAAGTGGCCCGAATCCTCGGCATCACCACCACGCCTTATGTGAGCCGCCGACCCGCCCCCGCCGAGGGCTCATTGCCGGTGGGTTCCTGGTATTACCGAGTCTCGGCGGTCATGGCCAGCGGCGAGGGCCTGCCCAGCGCCGAGGCCGTTGCCTTAGACCAGGGCGGTGGCTTGACCATCCGCTGGGCACGTGTCGAAGGAGCCGAGAGCTACAACATCTACCGTTCGCTCGCCTCCGATGGACGCAGCCAGACCTCACGTCTGCTGACCACCGGTGTGATCGAAACCAACTTCACGGATGACGGCGTGGGCGCCTTGGCTCCTGCCCCTGGCAATTTGCGCGGCCGTGGCGCGGCCTCCGTGGGCAGCCTGGTCGAGGGCCTTTGGTCCTACCGGGTATCCGCGGTCACAGCCAGCGGCGAGACGCTTGCCGGTTACCTCTTGACGGCCGAAGTCGCCGTCGGCGAGGACGCCATGGAGTTGAATTGGGACGAAGTGGCGGACGCGACAAGCTACAAAGTCTACCGTTCGCTGACGACGGGCAACGGCGCGGATCAGCCCTTGACCTACTTGTTGACCGAGGGCTTGAACCAGACCGGCTTCATCGACGACGGCAGCTT
>JAUVAM010000350.1 GCA_030591745.1 Deltaproteobacteria bacterium | reverse complement strand
CCGTACCGTTTGTCGCCGGGCTGAACTATCTGTCCTGGCCTTGGCAAGCCAGGAGGAAGTGGACGAAGGGGTGCGGCGTTTCGTAAATCGAGCTTCTGATTTTCTGTTTGCCGCCGCACGCTACGCCAACGTGGTCCGTGAAACGAGCGACGTGCATTGGGACAAAGATCTACCCAGGCCCAGCTTCTAGCATTTCTTGTTTATTTGGAGGGATTCATGGCCGAAAAGAACCTTGAGCGGGAATTGGAATACAAAGAACAGCTCACCGAGATCATCAATTTGATCCATGCGGCCGATGACGTGGGGGATATTCTGATCAACATCAGGCCACGCATTTTGGATATGCTGGACGCCGAGCGTTTGACCATCTACGCCGTGGATGCCAGGACCAATCAGGTTTACAGCTTGTTCAAGCATGGCGACTCGGTCAAAGAGATTCGCGTGCCCCGCACGGCCGCCTCCATGGTGGGTTTCGTGGCCTTGACCGGCCAGACCTTGAGCATCAAAGACGTATACGACGAAGCCGAAATCAAGGCCTACCACCCCCAGCTTCGCTTCGACTCCAGTTGGGACAAAAAATCCGGTTTCACCACGAAACAAATGCTGACCACCCCCATCCTGCACGACAAATACCTGATGGGCGTGTTGCAGATGCTGAATAAGACCGAAGGCGATGCCTTCGACGAGGCCGACGTTAGGGCCGCGAGCGAAGTGGCAAAGACTCTGGGTATCGCTTTTTACAACCGCCGGCGCATGGCCCCCAAAAGCTCGCCCAACAAGTTCGGCCAGCTGATCGATAAGGGATTGATTTCAGAAAAGAATTTCGAGGATGCGATCAGCTACTCGCGCATGAACAATCTGCCAGTGGCTGATGTGCTGGTGGACAAGTATCGCCTGAGCAAGGACGAGGTCCTCAAGAGCATGGGGGCCTTTTACAGCACGGGGCACTTCATCTACGACGGCACCCAGCGCATGTCAGATGATTTCCGCGATCGACTGAGACACGAGTACCTGTCCAAGATCAACGTGGCTCCTTTGGGCAGAGAGAATGGGGCTGTGCAAGTGGTCATGGAGGATCCATCCGATCTGGCCAAGGTGGACGCCGTGCGCACCATGCAGTTGGCCCCCAGGTATGAGTTCTTAGTGGCCATGGGCAAAGACATCCACGAGTATCTGGATGCCTCCTACGAAGTGGCTGGCACCTATGGTGGCGGCGACATGGCTGAGATTTTGGGGGAGTTGGGCGTTGATGAAGAGGTGGGCGCCGAACTGGATCCCAGCGAGGAAGTGGAGGAGACCGACTCGGCGGTGGTCAGACTGGCCAACCAGATCATCATTGACGGCTTCGAACGGGGGGCTTCCGATATCCATGTGGAACCCTATGGAAAAGAGCATCCCTGCCGTGTGCGCTTCCGGATCGACGGCATTTGCCATATCTATCAGGAAATTCCATCCAGTCACCGGGCAGCACTTGTCAGCCGGCTGAAGATCATGAGCAAGCTGGATATCTCCGAGAAGCGCCTTCCTCAGGACGGCAAGATCCGTTTTCGCATGGGCAAAAAGAAGATCGAGTTGCGCGTGGCTACCTTGCCGACGGCTGGCGGGGAAGAAGACGTGGTCATGCGTATTTTGGCCGCATCCAAGCCCATCCCATTGGAAAAAATGGGTTTTTCAAGTCGAAACATCAACGAATTTCAGAAGATCATCTCCAAACCTTACGGCATCGTGCTTTGCGTGGGTCCCACCGGTTCGGGTAAGACCACCACTTTGCACTCGGCCTTGGGTCATATCAATACCCCCGAGCGCAAGATTTGGACCGCCGAGGACCCCGTTGAAATCACCCAGCACGGTCTCCGTCAGATGCAAATGAAGCCAAAGATCGGACTTACCTTCGCCAGGGCCATGCGCGCCTTCCTTCGTGCCGACCCGGATGTGATCATGGTGGGCGAGATGCGCGATCAGGAGACGGCTGAAATCGGCATTGAGGCTTCTTTGACCGGTCACTTGGTTTTCTCCACCCTGCACACCAATTCGGCGCCGGAAACAGTCACCCGTTTGCTGGATATGGGGATCGAGGCCTTCAACTTCGCCGACTCCCTCCTTGGCGTATTGGCCCAACGACTGGCCCGTCGCGTCTGCAAGAAATGTGGCGAGGAGTATCACCCCTCGGAAGAAGAGTTCATGGGCATGGTGGAGGGCTACGGCGGCATGGAAGAGTTCGAGGCCACCGGCATCAAGTATGGACCGGACATGACCTTGCTTCGGGCCATGGGTTGTCCAAATTGCGCGGGCACGGGCTATAAAGGTCGCTTGGCGATTCATGAGTTGATGCTGGGCACGGATGAGATCAAGCGGCTAATCCAGAAAGAAGGTCGGGTCGAGGATCTTCGCAATCAAGCCAAGGCCGATGGCATGACCACCCTGATGCAGGACGGCGTGGTTAAGGTCTTTGAGAAGATCACGGACATGAAACAGGTCAGAGCTGTTTGCATTAAGTAAAAAGCCAGAGAAAACGAAAAGATAGGCAGCAAAACTAAACAATAGCTTTACTTGTGCTTATGCCCTGATTGTCTCTCCCGGCAGAACAAATCGATCCGATCCCAGATGATGAAGCGTTGGAAAACTGTCCACGTCCACGAAGTGATCTTCGCTCATCAAACCAGGGCGGCAGGAAGCAGCCACGGCTTCGACGACCAGGAGGGAGGGGCCTGCTTCATCCCATTTGGGTTCGGCCCAGAGTCGGGTTTCGATCCAGGCCGAACAGCAGGCCAACCTGGGACTCTGTACTTTCTGGCTGGGCAGAAGCTCGATGCCCGCCGGTCCCAATTTATCCCCGTCATGACCACTTTTTTTGCCACAGACCATGACCTGCTCCAAGGCATCGGCCGTGGGCAGGTTGAGCACGCAGTCACCGGTTGCCTTCAGATCCTGGTAAGTCTTGTGGCCTTGACCCAGGATCATAACGAAGCGGGCCGGATCGCGGCCGGCGGGAGCACACCAGGCCACGGCGCAAGCGTTGGCTGTTTGGCCGTCGGTGGTAGAAACCAAAACCAGAGGGCCATGGTTGAGCAATCGAGTTGCTTTGTTTAGCGGTATGTCGACGAAGTCCATCGGAGGCTCCTTATCCTGGGTTAGGTCTTCTGTCCATTGTCCATATCGATCCCCCGTGCTAATGTAAAGTCCGGCAACAGGGGGAACGGAGGCTTTGTCGACCATGCGCAGCAAGCTTTTTTGGATCATTTCAGTCCTTTTCCTGCCGGCCAGCCTGTCCGCTCAGGGCATCAAAGCCGATGACATCGCCGGCATCAATGCGGCCATTGAGGAAGCGGGCTTATCATGGCGGGCGGCGGAAAATCCCATCACCCGCCTGAGCGTTGTCGAGCGGCGACGGCTGGTGTTGCCCGAAGGAACGCTTCCTCCTTGGGTGGATCGAGATATGGTCTACAGACCCAAGGGCGAGGTCGTTGCCAGAGACCGACTGCTGGGTGCCATCGACTGGCGTGATCACATGGGCTACGACTGGGATTCGGGCATTCGGGATCAGGGAGACTGTGGGTCCTGCTGGGCCTTTGCCACCATCGCAAACATCGAACTCTTGATAAATTGGCGCCTGTCCGAACCCTCGGACAGGGATTTGAGCGAGCAGCAATTATTAAGCTGCTCTAATTCGTCCATGGGCTGCGATTCCGGCGGGATCACCTGGCTGACCACGGGCAGCTTTTTGACGGGCACCGGCGCCGCCACCGAGCTCTGCTATCCATATACTTCAGGCACGACCGGCGAGCAGGGGGATTGCTTGGAGGTGAGCAATCTGAGCCCTGAATGCCAACAGGCCGTGGTCAAGATGGATGACCTCATCGAGATTGAAGAAACCTCGCCCGGCTCGATCTGGGAGTGGTTGGACCCGCCCGAGTACTTCATGAGCGTCGAAGCCTCAGACATCGTTAAGGGCTACCTGGAAGATCGCCCGGTCGGGGCCAGTTTCCGCGTTTTTAGCGATTTTTATGCTTATGATTCCGGCATTTATGAGCCATCACCCAACGTGACCGATGAAGGCCTGCACGCGGTGCAGATCGTGGGATTCAACGACGCCGAGGCTTATTGGATCGTCAAGAATTCCTGGGGGCCTGCCTGGGGAGAAGATGGCTACTTCCGCATCCGCTACGGCACTTCGTCCTTCGGTATGTTCTCCTTCGTCTACGAATTTCGTGAAGACCAGGCCCAGCCGGTTTATTGCGGAGATTTGCCGGCCAGCGTGACCTTGGATGTCTCCGAAGGCGATCCGGTAGTCGAGTTCATGCTGCGTAACTGCGGCGGCGGGGCACTGGAGTGGCAGGCCACACCGAGCGACAACTGGATTCAGGTTGAAGACATTTCAGGTCAGCCTGCATGGGGAGCATACGAGGTGGCGGCGGGCAGGACCTATCGCATCAAGGTGGCATCGACGGCCGTGGGTGGCTTGAACGGCAGCATAGCCTTCAATTTTCCCGGGGCTTCGGGCGGTCCGGCCAGTATACAAGTACTGACCGAGGGCAGTCGTCCCGAACCCGAGCCTGAACCTGCCCAGGATGCAGGTGGCGTCGAGGATGCAGGGACGGAGGATGCAGGGATAGAGGATGCTGGCGGGGTGGAAGACGGGGGCTTGACCACCGAACAGAAATACCTGACCACCGACGGCGGCGGTTGCTCCTGCTCCGGCGAGCCGGTTGATGGGCCTTTCGGCCTGCTGATCATGTTATTCGGACTGCTGCTGCTCAGGAGACGGGGTACTATCTGACATGCAGAGTAAGCTCGCTTTGATTATCTCTATTGTTTCCCTGCCGGCGCTCTTGTCCGCTCAGGGCATCAAAGCCGATGACATCGCCGGCATCAATGCGGCCATCGAGGAGGCAGGCCTGTCATGGCGGGCGGCGGAAAACCCCATCACCCGCCTGAGCGATGCCGAGCGGCGGCTGCTGGTGTTGCCCGCGGGGAAGCTTCCCCCTTGGGTAAATCGAGAGACCGTATACAAGCCCAAGGGCGAGGTCGTTACCAGAGACCGGCTGCTGGGTGCCATCGATTGGCGTGATCACTTGGGCTACGACTGGGATTCGGGCATTCGGGACCAGGGTGACTGCGGGTCCTGCTGGGCCTTCGCCACCATCGCAAACATCGAACTTTTGATGAATTGGCGCCT
>JAUVAM010000030.1 GCA_030591745.1 Deltaproteobacteria bacterium | reverse complement strand
TCGCTTCTCTCCCGGCCTATTGGTAGCGGTAATCGAAACTGGTGGGCAGGTAGAAGCCCACGCCGGCCATGAACATGACGTGGTTCTGAATATCCGAAAACTCGGTGCGGGAGACGTCCAGCTGGAATGTCTCGGTGTAGATCAGATCACGCACTTCAAATTTGATTGCCAGCCAGCTGCTGAAAAAGTAGCGCAGGCCGATGCCAAAGGAGGACGCAAACTTGGCGCCGGTTTCCGTATAGGCCAAACCGAAGCCCGCCAAGAGATAGGCGTCGAAATGCACAATATCATCAGAGACAAAACTCAGCTTGCCGTACAGGGGCGACCACTGCAGCCCACCCGTCAAGTAGTAGCGCAGGTTCGACACCTTGGGCAGCGCCTCGTTGGCCTGCTGGAAATAGCCCACCATGTCGGTCTGGATGGTGCCCACATACACGCCATGAAACTCGATGCCCAGATTGTCGACGGGGTGGTAGACCACCGACGCCCCGCCACCCATCTTCTGGTAGAATGCATCGTTCAAGCTGAGGGCAAAGGTCGGCTGCAGTTCCCAGCGCCCGGCTTTGAGAATAACTTTGCGCTGCACACTCTTGATGCGATCCTCCTGCACCTCTACCGTTTTCTTCCCCTTGCTGACCTTGGCCTTGGTGCTGGTCTTGGCTTTGTCGGCCTTATCGGCCTTATCCTGCCCGAAAGCAGATGAAGGCACACAAAAACACAGGGCCAGACCCAGGACCAAACTCCAGATGGCTTGCCGTCGGATCATGGCCTCAGCCCTCCTCATCGCCCAGGAAGAACATGCTCAGACCCAGGTTGAAATACAATTGGTGCTGCACGTCGGCCATCTCTTGGGACCGAAAGCTCACCGCATCGTTGAAGACCATGTAGTCTTTGATCTCCAGCTTCAGGGCAAACATCCGGCTGAAGAAAAAACGCAGGCCCAAGCCCACGTCACCTGCAAAACCAAAGTTGGAACCATCCACCTGCTCGGAGCCCAGCACGCCCAGCCCAATCATCAGGTAGGTATCAAAATGCATCACGAACTCGGAGGCCAAGTTGATCTTGCCGTAAAGCGGAGCCCAAATGAAATCCGCGTTGGCCAGAATACTCCGCTTGCCGGCGTAGGGCACATACTCTTCTTTTCGCCCGAAGTATGCGGCATTGGACGTTTCCACATTCAGACTGTAGGTGAGCATGACCTGGGCGCCCATCGACTCAGTGAAAAAATAGGCAGCCGAAAGACCTCCACCAAACTTCTGGTAGAAGGCATCATTCAGACTCAAGCTGGTCATGGGGAACAAACTCAATTCCACCCGACCGCTCTTGTCGAATAAGCGATTAGACACACTCTTGATGCGTTCCCTGAGGGTTCGAGCGTCCTCATCTTGAGCCGTGGCCCAAGAAGTCGTCCCCATCAAGGTCAGCACAGCCAGCAGCATCGAGAATTTTTTCACGTGGATGCCTCTCGATATGCAAACGGATTGCATGTTTGATTCCAAGCCAAACCAGCTAAACCTTCGAGAAATTGAGACATAATTGAATTGGAAGGTTAGTATGGCCCCCTGAGGCATGTCAAGGAATTTTCATTGCCCTCAAGTGCCGCAGCAGCCTGATTTTCCTTTTTTTTTCTTGTTCCAAATTGGGACATATGCTAGCCCTTGAGGGTCATATAAGTACAAGAAAACAGTTCTCGGGAGAGACCCTTATGCGTTTATTCGATGCGGCCCTGTTGATCTCCAGCTTTGTATTGGTAGGCTTATTGTCCAACTGCGCCGATGAGGCCATCGGCCAGCCCTGTACCTTCAGTTGGCCCGTTGCTGACTATAGCGGGACGCTGAAAACTGATTGTACCGACCTGCCCCGGTGTCATCCACTAGAAGAGGGTGATATCGGAACCAATCCGGAACGGGATGCCTGCCCCGTGGACTGTATTCAGCTGCCTTCGCTGGAATGCACCAACCTGATCTGCGTGGCGACCCAGGTGGACGAAGGGCCGGATGCCTATATGCACGTAAACGGCCGTTGCGCGAGCGATGTGCCCCGCACCGAATGCCAGGGCGCTGCAGGCGCCTCGGAAGAGGGCAGTGCGGCCTACGGCTGCTCGGGCTACTGCACCAAGGAATGCCTATCTGACGCATCCTGTCCCAAGGGTTACCGCTGTGCTCCCATGGCACCCTTTGGCGCAAACCTCAGATGCGACGACGAGGCGCAGTGGGGCGATAATTGTACGGATTCATGTACAGACGCCGGAGCCGATCCCGGGACCGGGGTTGCATGTCCCGCCTCCGGCAGCGATGTCGACTACGCCGTGTGCGACTACGAAGACTATGCCAAGTGCTGCAGCTGCATCTGCTATCGATTCTGCCCCTTGCTCACCAAAAAATTCTGCCGCATGGTTCAATGGAATGAGGACATGTTCTCAGACGGCGTCGTGAACTCGGCCGCCGCCAGTCAATGCCAGCAAGCCAATTGAACCATACCCGGAGGGGGAGCATGGTCAGCCGCCCGAAGCAGTTTCGCATGGGAGCGTGGGTGTTTATCGGGCTTTGCTCCCTGATGGCGATAGCCTGCGTCAAGGCCCGCATCAACGTAGTGGATGAGCGCACCGCCTTAGAAAACCAGATCTTGGGCTCCTATCAGGAACTGGACCGGGATCTGCAAATGGTGGCCTCGGTCAGATCCGTGGACGCCGAGGGGCAAAGCCAACCCGCCCCAAGTTTCCACCAAATCCGGCAGCAGGCCATTGAGGCCCGCCAAACCCAACAATTCAACCAGGATGACATCGATGAGCTCAAGCTGGCCGGTTGCCTGGGTGAGGGTGCCGACGGCCTGCTCCACACCAGGCCTTGCGAGGCCGGCCAAGATGCCCCGGTGGCCGAACGCATCGCCCGTCAGCTGAAAAGCGAAAACGCCAGCAGAGAGACCCTGCTGGAGTTCGTGGTGACCACATCCCCGGACCTGACCCGCGACGACTTAAAGCAAGTCCGGACAGCCTACGCTCGCATGAATCGGGATGCCTCAAGCATTGGCCACTGGATCCAATCGGAAGACGGAACCTGGTCGCGAAAACCCTAGCCGTTTCAAAAATCTAGATATTTTGACAAAAACCCGCTGACCGGCAGATGGGCCAGGCTGAAGGTGTCCCCTGCAAACCCATCGATGAACCCGGCGGCCGCCTTGGCCCTCAAGCCCATGTTGAATTCGCTTCGCATGCTGGCCAGGCCATAACGAATCACCATCTCCACCCGGCGAGGCGCCACCTTGTAGTCAGCTAAAAAGCGGCGCAGCTTGAGCACCCCCGGGTTAGCCTCTTTCTGGTCCACCGCCAAGAGCAAAGCCTCCAGGGTTTGCCTGCCAATGCGGGTCAAGTTGAGCTCGCTGGCGAAGGCTTTTTCGCCCCAGTCCACCATGAGTCGTGTGTTGCCGCTGACATCGCTGGATCCGGTCATACTCAGATCCGAGAGGCGAGAAAAATCGATACCACTCATGTCCGCGTCTAACTCCAGACGCCTCGTGCCGGGTGGAGCTAAAATCAAGGAAGTGTCCGCAACCACATCGCCTTCCAAAAAAGCGAAGCGTAAGCTACCCAGGCTGAGCACCCCTCCGCCCAATTCCAAATTGCCCACCATGTCGGAAAACTCAAGCCGCCCCAACCGGATGGAAGAAATACCAAAACCGCGCGAATCTCCCTTCAAAGGCCTCAATGCCTGATCATAAGCAGAAGATCGCCCGCCCCGCTTTCCCGCGGAGCCCGAGGCATCCGAGGATTTCGCCACCAACAGGCCAGGCGCGGGGTAGATAGCCAAGCGCTGGTCCACCTGTATTCCACCCTCGGCCCCCTGAATGGAAAAACCCGGCCCCTGGATGCCGAGCCCTTTCGCCGTCAGCTTGCCCAAGCCTCGAACGATACCCGCGCCTTGGCTCTTGATGGCCATCTCAAAACCAGCACCACCTTGCATGCGCATCTGACCTGGCAAACGCAGAGACTTGGGTGGACTTAAGGAGCCATGGGTCCGAATGGCCAGACGCCATTCGCTCCAATGCTTTGCCGCCACCGGTCTCACCACCTGGCCTGACAACCCAAAATCCAATCCCATGGCGGGTGAACGCAAGCTCAGCTCATCCAGCCTGAACTCTTTTTTTCCTATGAGTTGCACCACACCACCAAGCTCCAAATCAACGAGTGCCTCGGGCCAATGTGCCTCGGCGGTCAGTCGCCGAATCGCCAATCGACCATCGGACCCCAAATGCTCGCCGTCGAAGGTGGCGGCCAAAGCCAGCGAAAGATCCTCGACCGTCAGCGGAGCACCCGCCCAGCGACCCCGTCCCAGCCGAAGGTCCAGTTGGGACTCCGTGCGACCCGCCGCGGTGCCGATGAGCAGTTGCACCGTACCGTCCAGTTTCTCGAGCTCCAACCCGCGCTCGGGCCAATGCACATTACAATCACTGTGCCGGATCTTGAGTTCGGCCTTAAAACCGCTTTGACCGTTCACCAGACTTCGCCAATGCCAAGACCTCGGCAGTTTCCCATGAAGCCTGCCGCCCAGCACCACCTGCCCAGTCATCCGAGGCAAACGAGACGCCAAGTCATCCGGCAAGGTTGCGCGTACCGCCTCCAGTCGATGGGGATCGGTGGAAAAGCTCAAGTCCAGAGTCGATCCGCCCAGGTCCAAGCCCCCCTTGGCCTCCATGGCAAGAATTTTCTCTATGTCCAATCTCAGCTGATGAATTTCCAATGTCCGCGTCGCGAAACCCAGGGTCACCTGCCCCTTCAGATCCACCCGCCCTGGCGCACGCAAGTCCGACTCAAGCTGAGGCAGCTTGAGCCTTCCCTTCCTCGCGGAAAAATCAAAAGAGAGGGGCCAGAGCCGCGAGGCCAGGGAACGCAACGGCAGGCCCAACGCAATTTCCAATCCCTCGGCATGCATTCCTGCCGGAAACACATCCGCAACACCTGCTTTGAGTTTGACCTGCAGATCCAGTGGCCGATCAAATGGCAAGCCAGGACGCAATCCGCTTCCACGCCAACGCGCGCTGACTTGGCCATCACGAAGCGCGGCCTGCGGTCCCCGCAGGGAATCCAAACGGAGGGCCGCCTTGCCCTGGAATTTTGCGAGTGCCCACCTGGACGCCAAGGTCCAATCCTCGCCTCCGCCGTCCAACTCGCCCTCCATGCCAGGCCCTCGCCATTCGCGCAAAACCCGCCATGAAGCCAAGCGCCACGTCGCTTTCAGAGAAGGTCCTAAGACATTCAATCCCGAATCGTCCAGGCTCCATGTCTCACCCCGTATTCGTAAATTCAGCTTGGCCTGCGCTCCCTCCAAGGGACCTGCGCGCAACCTGGCCGCCCTCAGATCCAAGCGCCCACGCAAACGGGAACCCCGCTCTTGGTATCCCTCGACAGGCATGCGGGCCGACAAGTCCAATTCCAGATTTGGCGAGGCCAGATGGAAATTCGAATGCCCCAAACTTTGGGCTTTGAGCCCGCCCTTGGCAGATAGATCGCCGCCGCCCTCCGCTCCAGGCGCAAAGGCCAAATCCAGCTTCCCTTGAGCCTTGACGAGTTGAAGTTTTTTGTATGCAAGGCTCAGATCGTCAACATGGACCCGACCCTGCACTTGAGGCCAGGCCCGCGACCCCAAGCGACCCACAAGTGAGACATCCTGCAAACTCACCCCGCCGGAAAACTTCATCCCAGGTATCGGCGGCAAGCCCCAATCTTCCAGCGCCTTGAGCTGGGTTTCCAATTTCGCGATCTGTAGATCGAAAACCGGACCCTGGTCCCATTGGTCCATGCGCCCCGTGGCGCGCAGCGCGGGACGCGCATCCAAATCCAACTCCACTTGCTCAAAGATGAGCTCCTGCTTGGACAAATCCATCGAAACCGCCAAACGAAGCGTCAAGCCCGGCGCAAGCCGACCCGCCGGCCCCAGCCTGCTTGCCGCGGTCAATTCCCCCTGGACCCACAATTTGTTCCAGCTCTGCATCTGGGCCTTGACCTTCGCCGCCAAACGAATGCTGGCGCGTCCAGGGATCTCAAGATTGGGCAGCTCGGGCGCGGGCAAATTCAGGCCCGCCAGCAAGGTCGTGGCCTGTACTCCCGCAACAGACCCCTTGAGCGACAGTTCAAGCCCCTTCAGATCGGCCTGCACCGGCCCACCCACCAATCTGAGACTCAAATCGACGACCTGCACGTCCTCCAATTCCACCGCCAACTGAGTTTCATCCCCACCGGCATCCTCCTTGGCCGCCTGTCGACGCGCTTTCGCGCCCTCGGCCAAAACCTGCAAGTTGCTTCGGCCTTGCCCATCCATCTCGATGACAAGCTGGGGACGAAAAAACCGCAGTCTGCGGATCAACAGCCGACCCTCCAAGAGGTCGGTCAAATCGTATTCAATCCCGATGCCGTCGACCTTCACCGGGTGGTGAACGAAGCCGGACGGGGGGCCCAAGCGCACGTCGCGCAGCATCAGTCCACTGAGTATGTTGAGTTGCAAATCGCCGACTTCGATGCGCAGCCCCGTCCGCCGCTCCACCTCGTCGATGAGCAAATTCTGCACTTTTTCATCGGGGAAAACGAAGACGAGCACAAGCCAGGCCAGCAAAGAAAAAACAGCCATGATGCCCAAGACCCAGGAAAAAGCCCGGATCAAGCGACGAAGGGGGCCCTTCCTGGGCTTCCTCGGCTTTTTCCTATCAGGCTTTCGACCACGCTCCGTCATAACCCACAATGATACCAGACCCCAAAGTCAGGCACGAACTTTCGCCCGTTTTGAATCACCGCCACCCCGTGCCGTCCAACCTTCTCAAGCCCTGGTTTGCCGAGCGAAGCTCTGGTAGAGTCGGGTGAACCCAATTTGAAGCCCAAAGGTCTTGGGCCGAGCAGGAGGTGGGGAGATGAAAAAATTTACATGGGTCGCCCTGGTGGCTTTCGTTCTGGTGCCGCTCGGCGCGATGGCCGGAGAAGCCCTGGTCGTCAAGTCCTCCGACGGCAAGTACCTGCCTGCGACGGCCAAAGAATGGGCCAAGATGGGCGACAGCTTCCGCTTCGTGCTCAAGGCCGGCCAGAAGGCGCCGGATCTGGTGACTCAACTCGCCTCATCCATCGCCCCCATTCGAGTCAAGGCGACCGACGACATGACCCTGGTCTTCGAAGGCGAGGGCTTGACCGAAGCGGCCTTGCTGGAAAAACTGGCCGGCATCGAACTGACCGGCGACAAAGCCATGGGTGATGCCCTGGCGGCCTTGGGCGATCTGGGTTCAGCCGGTGCCCCCTCTTTGGGCGACTTGTCCAGCGCCGGCTCCATCCGGGCGAGCAAAAAAATCGAACTCCCCGGGGCCGACAAACGAAAAGTCGATCCGCAAAACATCACGGGAGAGGTCATCGGCTATGAACCCTGCGAGCCTATTCCCTTGTTGCGTATCCGGCTCATCACGGCCCCAAGCAAGGGCCCCTTTCAGGCCCTGTTCAACAAGGGTGACGAGCTGACCATCCGTGGTTACTACAAGGTCCTCGACAACAGCAAAAAGATGGACTCCGAGGATCCCCGCACCCAGATCAACTTGAAGACCAAAGGAATAGAAATGGGCGCCAAAATCATTGGCACGCCCTTCACAAAAGATGGGGAAGAATGGGTGCTCGAGACCATCGAGCGCATCGGAAAGTAGAACCCGCGGCTTAGGCCAATTTGCTGAGCGCCGCACCCACCAGGTAACTAACCACCGCCTCCCGAAGCACCGAACCCACGGGACTGCCCAGACGGCCAGCCGTGTCTTTTAATTGTGCGGCCACATCGGCCGGCAAGCGCACGCTGAAGCTCTCCGCCGACTTGATGGCATGGTCCAACTGCTCGACCGCCGCCGACAGGTGGGCCACGTTGTAATCCATGGAAGCCAAGCGCTGCGTCAACTGGCTGGTCAGGTCCACCCGACCCATCCATCGCTGATCAACGAAAATCCGCTCCTGCTCTAAGTCGATTTCATAAACCTTGTCTGGCATGGATCGTCTCCGGGTTAGCACCATCAACCGCCGGCCAGCTCCCCGCAGCAGTTGGAGCATTGGCAAGCCTTGGCGGCCTTGCAAACCATGCCCTCGTGGCATTCGGGCGGCTCGATCGTGTAGTCGCAGATCTGCATGGGATCACAGTGGGACACGAAGCCGTTGAAGTCGGTTGGGCAATCGGCGTCACTTGTGCACTGGCAGCCTTCGACTTCTTCCACCTCGTTGTTGTCGTTGTAGCCACGGTAAATCCAGTCGCAGGTGGCCGTGGCCTCACAGGGGTTCTGCTCATCACAGGCCTGAACCCAGGTAAACCGACACTGCCAGGTGGCCGGGCAATCCTGAGAGTCACGACAACCCAAGTGACAATAATTGTTGCCGTCCATGTCCTCCAAACAAACGCCCTTCTCGCCGTAGCCATAGCCATCTGCCGTGAAGTCGCACTCCTCATGGGCATCTGCCGCGCAAGACGCACAGACCGGCTCTACCGCGGTGTAGCACTCACCCTCCTCGGATTGTTCCGGGCAGGGGTAGCCGTCCTCCGTGGGCCAGCCACAGCAGACCTGGTTGCGGGCACAGGCGATGGCCACATCGCCACGCTCGTGGCAGGGAATCTTCTCGCAAAAGCCATTGTCGCAAACGGAAACCTGCGAGCAATCTTCAAACTCGGGATCGCATAAGCAACCGCCTGAGCCCGGATCGTTACAACAGTCCATCTCGTCGCAACTGATCTCGCCGGCGTTGCAGGCACAACGATAACCGCTGGTGCAATCCTCAACGATGCCGTTGTTGGCCGTGCGGCAGCCCGTCATGCAGTCGTGGGTGCGCTGATCACAGTAGCCGTAGGAGTTGGCCACCGGCGGGTCCAACAAACATTCGGAATGCAAAACGCAACCATCGGGCCGACAGCGGCCGGTCGAATTGTCGTCACACCATTCCTGGACGGGGCTCAAACAACACATCAAGTCACTGCCGTAGGTGGTGCAATCGCCGTCCGAGTCACAGGGATCACCACAGTGACCGGTGTAGTGGCATTTCTTGCCAGCGGCGCAATTGGTGTCCGAGATGCACTTAACCACGCAGGTGCCGGTGGTCAGATTGCAGACCTTGTTCGAGGCGCAGTCGTCATCGGAATAGCAAATAAACGTGCCTTCGCAAGAATCGGTGTTGGAGCGACACTGGTAGGGATTGGGCCCCTCTCCGTATGCCGTGGTCCGATCACAGAGGTAGCCCGCCGGACAACCGCGCACACCACAGGCCTGCCCGCAGTATTTGATCCCGTCCGGGTAGACGATGCAGCGATCGTTCTGAACCGGGTCAGGACATTCCAAGTCCCGGTTGCAAGGCTCGCAAAGCGCCGAGCGGCTCTTACAGATGCCACCCTCCGGATCGCAAAACTCAGTAGCGCTATCGCAATTGTAATCAAATTGGCAGGTCTTTTCACCGGCCACGCAAACCGCATCCTGACAAACCTCATCCGCCGGACAATCGATGTCCCTGGCACAAGGAGGCGGACCTTCGTCGGCCCCACCACCATCGTCGCCATCGGTCCCACCGTCCGTGCCCCCATCCGGCACCACGCGATCATGACAAACACCATCATTGCCACAATACTCACTCGCCTCGCACTCGTCATCCGAGCTGCACTTCGTGCCCTCCGAAGACGAACAAGCCACCGCCGCGCCAAAAACAATCAAGGCCGCCATGGCCGCCATCGACACCAACCAAATCCATTTTGTCCGCATGGGCACAACCTCCAAAATATTACCTGCCAAATCGTTGCATCAGTCTAGCCTGGCAAGCCATGCATGGCAAGACGGATGGCGGGTTCAAGGAGTCTGGCCTGGCAGCTTGGTTTGGCCCGGCAGAACTTCGCCTTTGAACTTGCCTGCCTTTAGTTCGGCTAGCCGTTTGCGGGCGCGGTCGGCGTCTTTGGGTTTCAGGCCGTCCAGGCCCAGGGTGGTTTCATAGGCATTCATGGCTTCCTTGCGGTTGTGGCAATAGAAGTAGACGTCGCCGAGTTCCAATTGGGGTCGAAAGTCATTGGGGCGAAGGGCGCTTGCCCGGAGTAACGCCCGAATGGATAGATCCCAGTGCCGCAAGGCCCGGTACATGATGCCCATCTCCAGCAGGCAATCGTAGGCCTTCGGATCGATGTCGATGCAGATGTGGTATTCCTGCGCCGCCATCACCGTGTTTTTCAACTTGCGGTATTTCCGCGCCAGATCCAGATGCGCTTGTACCTTGCGAGGGGCCTTGCGGCTGATGTCCCGGAGTTGTTCCAAGGTTTGCTCCGGGCTCGGCTTCGCGCCATCAAGTCCGGCCTTTTGGCCTTCGGTCGCCTGCTCTTTTGTGATTGGTGTATTTTGAGTCGGCTCCGAGCAGGCAGCGAGGCATAAGATCAACGATAAGCAGAAGAAAAGATGGGTTCTTTTCATTGACGACTCCTGAACGGTCTGTTAGTCATACGCCTTCGTCACTGGGATTTCTCCCCGGTGACCTGGATAAACACATCCTAGATCCGTGCCGCAGCCGATACAACAGCCAGCAGCCCGACCTAGATCACAAAGGAGATAGAGAATGAGCCTGAAAGGCAAACACCTGTTGTGTACCCAGGATTGGTCACTCGAAGAACTCACCAAGGTGCTCGAACTGGCCGTGGACATGAAAAATGAGCGTTGGACCGACAAGTACGCCAAGGTCCTGGATCGCAAAACTTTCTTCATGTTTTTCTACAATCCTTCGGTTCGCACCCGCCAGAGCTTCGAAGCCGCGGCCACCGAGTTGGGCGGCCATGCCCAATTCCTCGAGCCAAAGAGCATGCGCTTGAAGACCAAGAAAAGCGCCGGCGAGACCGTCGAGGACGCGGCCAAGGTCATGAGCCGCTACGCCTGCGGCATCGGCATGCGCATCCTGGAAGACAAGGTCGGCGCTTACGGCGAAGGCCAAGCTCTCTTGGAGGAATACGCCAAATGGTCGGACGTGCCCATCGTCTCCATGGCCCACGACACCTTCCACCCCTGCCAGGGTCTGGCCGACGTGCAAGGCATGTGGCAGCACCTGGGCCGCGAAAACCTGAAGGGCAAGAAGCTCTTGCAGGTCTGGGGCCACGGCGCCCTGGCCCGTTCCTTGTGCTCCGTCCAGGAGAGCATGCTCATCAGCTCCCGCTTCGGCATGGACGTGACCGTGGCCTACCCCGAAGGCTACGACCTGGATCCGAAGGTCGTGGAAGCGACCAAGAAGAACTGCGAAGCCAACGGACAGAAGTTCGAAATCAGCCACGATCCGGTCGAGAGCTATGATGGTGCCCACGTGGTTTACTCACGCAACTGGATGCACAAAGACACCTACCATGACGGCGAAATGCACAAAGCCGAAGAAGTCGAGCGGGCCATGAAGCTCACCGACTGGATCTGCGACGAAGAAAAAATGAAGCGCACGGAAAACGCGCTTTATACCCATCCCATGCCCATCGATCGAGGCCATGAAGTCTCCGACGGCGTGGCCTCGGGTGATCGCTCGATCATCTATGACGTGGCCGAAAACCGTCTGCACGTGCAGAAGGCCATCATGGCCTTGACCATGGGAGACATGTAAATCCTTGGCCCCAATTCAACAGAAAAAACTGGCCGTTCTGGCCATCGGCGGCAACTCGCTGATCCGGGACAAGGAGCATCAAAAAATCGCCGATCAGTTCGAGGTGGCCCGCGAGACTTGCGCCCACATCCGCGAAATGATCGAGCATGGCTGGGACGTCGTGGTCACCCACGGCAACGGACCGCAGGTGGGCTTCATCCTGCGCCGTTGTGAGTTGGCCAGTTCCGAGTTGCATCCGGTGCCCTTAGACAGCATCGGCGCCGACACCCAAGGCTCCCTCGGCTATATGATTCAGCAATCTCTAGCCAACGAATTCAGCCGACACGGCCTGACCAAGCAGCCGGTGACCGTCGTCACCCAGGTGCGCGTGGACGCCGAGGACCCGGCCTTCCTCAAGCCCACCAAGCCCATCGGCTCCTTCATGGACGAAGCCACCGCGAAAAAACACGCGGAAGAAGATGGCTGGGATATCAAAGAAGACGCCGGCCGCGGCTGGCGACGGGTGGTGGCCTCGCCCCTGCCCAAGGAAATCATCGAACGCGCCGCCATCCAAAACCTGGTCGACAGTGGTTTCGTGGTGGTGGCCGTGGGCGGTGGCGGCATCCCGGTGGTGCGCACCCCGAGTGGCGACCTGGATGGCGTGGCCGCGGTCATCGACAAAGACTTCGCCACGGCCTTGTTGGCCGCCCGACTAAACGCGGACCGTCTCATCATCTCCACAGCGGTGGATCAGGTCTACGTGGATTTCGGCAAGCCCACCCAGCGAGGCGTCAGCCAGCTGACCGTCAGCGAAGCCAAAAAATTCTTGGACGAGGGTCAGTTCCCTGATGGCTCCATGGGTCCGAAAATCAAAGCGATCATCAATTACCTGATCTCGGGCGGCAAGGAAGCGATCATCACCTCGCCGGACAAGCTGGCAGAGGCCCTGGAAGGCCGCGCCGGTACCTTCATCGTACCTGACTGATTCGATAGCAAACAAAAGAAACAGCCCCGCCGCTCCATGAGCTGTGGGGTTT
>JAUVAM010000138.1 GCA_030591745.1 Deltaproteobacteria bacterium | reverse complement strand
CGGGATATCAGCCCGCAGAATATTATGGTGACCCGCGATGGTGTTGTGAAAATCGTCGACTTCGGTATCGCCAAAGCCGCATCCAACTTGTATATGACGAAGACGGTCTCGGTGAGGGGCAAAATAAAGTATATGTCCCCGGAACAAATCCTTGGCCAATCCAGCTTGGACCGGCGAACCGACGTGTATTCTGCCGGGGTTGTGCTTTTTGAAATGCTCACGTCAGCGCCACCGCACAGCGCCGAGAGCGACCTGGACCTGATGGAGACAATCTCTTACAAACAAGCACCGGATCCAAGGCAGCTTTCCCCCGACGTGCCTGAGGAATTGGCGCGCATCGTCAACAAAGCCTTGCAGCGCAAAAGAAAAAGGCGATATCCCTCCTGTCGTGTATTTCGTTCAGAATTACTGAGTTTTTTGAGCCAAGAGGGTTTGTCCGTAGATAGTTATGACCTGAAGGATTTTTTGTCTTCGCAAGGGCAAAA
This sequence comes from Deltaproteobacteria bacterium, assembly GCA_030591745.1. Next base: position 7,447 of record JAUVAM010000138.1, on the reverse strand, counting down.
AAAGAGCGGGGAGCGTGCTCGACCCGTGGATGGAGCATCAACCCTCCCGGTGCAGAATAAGTCGCAGCTCATGACAAAGAAGTCTTCTTATAAAACCAAGACGACTTGGATTATGGCGATTTTGTCTTTGCTTGTTTTTGTTGTTGGATTCCTGGCGTTAAAGACCCGCGACAAGCAAGAATCGTTCGTTGAGCCCAATCGGCCATTGCAGTCCGTCAAGGTAGTAGAACCTCCTCCGCCGGAACCCTCCATCGAGAAAAAGGGATCATCTTCTCCGGTCGAAACGAGAAGAAAAAAACCGATGAAGCATGGCGGAGTTGTCAAAATGAACAAGGCTTCCATGAAGAAAGCCCAGGCCATGCTTGATAAGGCATTCGGTTCCTTGATGAATAGCCCGACTCGGCAAGAGGCGACAAAGGAACGCCACCAGTCGCCACCAAAGAAGCTCGATGAGAAGATCAAACGGAGTCGAGAATATCGCATCAAGGGTGCCAAGTTGTACCTGGAAAACCAATTCGATGAGGCCATCACGGCTTACAAGAAAGCCTTGGAATTGGATCCCGACGACTACGAATTGCTCAGGATGATGGGGGTGGCGTCTGCTAAGTCAGGCAATCGGCAGTTGGCCCATTTGTACTACTCCATGTACGTAGGTCGCTGCCCGAGATGCAAAAACGCTCGTTCTGTAAAGAAAATACTAAAGGGCCTGAAGTAGCGAAGTGCTGCGGCTTTGGGACGAGGGTCGGCAATAAATGACTTGCTTGCCGTCACAATACGGCGCATAATGACGACATGGTGCTCAGAAAGAGAAGCGTTTATCATCGAATTCTGGATTCACCGACGGGGTCGTTCTTTTTGTTTGGCCCACGTGGGACGGGAAAGAGCACCTGGTTGAGGGCCAACCTTCCAGCCGCTTTGTTCATTGACCTCTTGGATGAGGCCACCTACCAATCATTCTTGGCCGATCCCGCTTCCTTCGCCGATCAGATTCGGGCGGTTGAGCCCGAGCGCGTGGTTGTGGTCGATGAGGTCCAGCGTCTTCCTCAATTGTTGAACGAGGTTCATCGGGCCATCGAGGAACGCGGCCAGCGCTTCGCCCTGTGCGGATCCAGCGCCCGAAAGCTCAAATCCGATGGGGTCAACCTGCTGGCCGGTCGCGCTGTCCGGCGGGCCATGCATCCTTTTCTCCCCGAGGAACTGGGCGCGGATTTCTCACTTGACCAGGCCCTTCGCTTCGGACTCATCCCGGTGGTCTTGGGCGCCCCGGATCCCTCGGAAGCCCTCGAAGCCTATGTTCAGATGTACCTCAAGGAGGAAATTCAGGCCGAAGCCCTGGTGCGTAACCTGCCCGGCTTTGCACGCTTTCTGCCGGTGGCCGCGTTGTTCCATGCCCAGGTCCTCAATGTCTCGGGCCTTGCGCGGGATGCGGGCGTGGCCCGTACCACGGTCAACGGCTACTTAGAGATTCTCGAGGATACCTTGGTGGCCTTCCGGCTGCCTGCCTTCGAAGGCAAGCTTCGGGTTCGCGAACGGCGTCACCCCAAGCTTTACTGGGTGGACAGCGGCATGGTGCGCGGCTTGAAGCGCAATACCGGACCCATCATCCCCGAGGAGTCGGGTCATCTGTTGGAGGGATTGGTCGCCGGCATGCTTCGTGCTTACCGTGACTACCGGAATTTGTTCGACGAGATGTATTACTGGTCCCCGCTCGAAGGCCGCAGCACCGAGGTGGATTTCTTGCTGCTTCGGGGAGCGAAGCGCATTGCTCTGGAGGTCAAATCCAGTTCGAGTCGCCCAAGGGGCAACGATCTCCGCGGACTGCGCGCCATCGCCGACCTGGAAGGTCTGGAACGACGCCTCCTGATCTATCGCGGGAAAAACCGCTTGCTCACTGACGACGGGATCGAGATCGTGCCCTTCGAGTTTTTCTGCGAACTCCTTGAGTCCGGCAAATTGTGAGCGAGTCGAGTCAGACCCCCTGTTCTTGACCCCCTGTTTCTTTCTGTTCAGGGCCCGCCTCGGAGACAGCGCACATTGAGCTGGCCGGGCTTTCTGGTGATGCCAATATTGCCGTTGCTGAAGTTGCCGAACCAAGCAGAGAGGGTTCCGATCGTAAAGGAAGACGCCGACCAGTAACTATGTTTGTCCTTACCGAACATAGATCGGCAAGGTTTGCTGTTTGCGCAATTGTTGCAAAAACCTTGATTGGAATTGGCTTCTCTCACTTTTTCATCGCAGTCACCAAGCAGAGTCACGAATTCAAGTCGCGTGGGCAACCGATAGCCCTCGGGGCAGGCGTCATCTGCCTTGAACCATTTGATCCACTTGATTTTCCCTTTGCAGGACTTGCCGGTCCACCGTTGTCCGATCGGACATCGCAGCCAAAGTCTGCTCTCCCCCGGTTGCAGCACTTCTCCCTTCCGGGCGACCATGGTTTGGGCGTGCAATTGCTCTTTGGCCTTCGCGGCCTCGCTTTCGCTGGCCTTCTTGGATGCGGCCTCCAGTTCCTTCGCCTGCTTGTCTGAGCGGACCAGTTCCGCCAGCCGTTTCTTGATGGGTTGGCGCTCCTCGGCCTTGATGCCGGCTTGTTCGGCAAGATTCAAGGCTGAGTTCAGGTAAGTGATCGCCTCCGCCCGCCGCTCGGGCTCATCGGCCAACCTCAGGCCCTCTTTTTTCAGGCGCTTGTACTTTCCTGCCAGTTTGATCTTTTGCTTTTCTTTGTGCTGAGAGCCCATCTGCTGCGCCCAGGCCGTGTCGGGTTGAGCGGGAGGCCCCGTGGGCCCCTGGACGGCCTGATCTTCCGAGCAGCTCGCCAGGATCAGCGCCAAGCACAAGATAAAACCAAACTGAAAAAGGAAAGCAGGTCGCATGTTCATTCCTCCCGGTGCAGGGGGTCGGTGCAGGGGGTCAGGGGTGCTTATATATCATATCAAGATAAGTGATATATGAGCACCCCTGACCCCCTGTTCTCAGTTTAGTACGAAGCGATGGGGCCCGGCGGGGACGTCGAGGGTTAGGATGGAATTGGCCCAGGTGAAGGTTGTGGTGCTTCCGTCCATTTGGACCTGGGTGGGTTCCTGGGGGCAAAAGAGATTCACCGTCGTGGGGGTTTCGGTTTGGATGCTTGCGAAATGGGGGTCGTTTGCGCTGGGCGTGTGCTCGGTGCGGGCGAAGAGGCTGATTGCGGTGGTGGATTGAGTCAAGAGTTGGCCATCTTTTTCTAGTGAGGTGATGGCTCGGCCGAAGTAGGCGGGTTGGTCTTGGCGTCTTCCGCCCATGAGGCCGTTTAGCGACAAGCCTTGCAGGGTGGTGGCGGATCCGGCGAAGGGCCAGATTACGACTGCGATGTCGCCGCTCGTGTTGAAGACGCGGACCCCTTCGGCGTTTGAATCGGCCAGGGCCTCTACGGATGTCGTGTCGCCGAACCAGGCGGCGACTAAGGAAGAGGTGGCTGTGGCGGTTTGGGTGCGTTTTAAGCGGTTGCCCAGTTGGAAGGATTCGAAATCGGAGTTGTAGCCGCCTACGTCGAGCTTTCCTTCCGGAATATAGAAGGAGGGTTCGATCAGGGCGGACCAGTTTTCGGAGGAGCAGTCCGCGATGTGGAGGGCGGGGGCTGTGTCTTGGGGCTGGACCAGCCAGCGGCCGGCACCTTGGTCTGTCCAGGGATTTTCCAGACGGCGATCGCGGTAGCCGTAGCTTGCGTTTTCGGATGTTGGCGGGTCTGTCCGGTAGGAATGGAGCAACCAGGTGAACTCGACCGGGTTTGCGGCTTGTAGTTGATCGCGGATTAGGAAAATTTCGGGGCCTAAGCCGACGACCTCTCGTTGCCAACTTAACAACTCGGGGGATTGGGACATGGGGCTTGGATCGGCCAGCATGTTGAAGTACTGGGGAGCGCCCAGAGAGAAAGGGACCCCGGCCCAGTGGACGGGGTCCACCGAGGCCATCCACTGCCGGTCCTGGCCGTACTGCCCCGCCCCGTCCACCATGACCAGATTGTGCTCATCGGTCATCTTCCAGTAGGAGTAACCGAAGTCGGTCAGGTAAGGAACGCCTGCTTTATGCAAAATGAAGTGCCCCGCGTCGGGTTGCTCGTGACCGCCGAAATATGAGCCTGACTTGAGCGAGAAGTAGACCGCGTCGTTTTGCCAGGAAGAACGCCAGGCGAAGATGCCCCGGTCGGCAGCCAGATGCCAGGTGGGCAGAGTTTCGGGGGAGACGGCCGTCACCGTGGGGTCGTACCAGAGATAAGAGTAAGCGGTTTGCCGGGGCCATTGGAGTTCTTCCGCCATCCACTGGGCGACACCGTTGTTCAGCCGGGCCGCAAGCCAGGATTGGATCGTGCGCGGGGGGTTGTAGTGATAGGGAGGGCAGTCACCGAAGTTGGCCGGGCCGCCGTAGTTGTCGGTTCCGCCCGGCGCGATGGAATGCAGATCCCAGAGGACCGAGTTTTCGAACCAGGGGATGGCGCTGGCCGTGTGGCCGCCTAAGGCCCGATCGCGCATGTCCAACCAGGGGAATAGATTAATCTGGCCGTAAGAATGGTAGGCCACGCCCTCGTTGCTGGCGCCGTCGTTTTCAAGCACGGAAAGGATCACCGCCAGGTTGGCCTCGGTCCTGTCTTCCCAGGCTTGCCGGCGTGTTTCCTGTACTTCATCTTTGAGCACGAAGGCGACGGCGGCGATTCCCGCGTTGTTGATCCAGTAATGGTTGTTGGTGACCGTGCCGTAGCGGGTCCAGTCGATGTCCGGGTAGTAGCGCATGTTGGATGCGGTGTTCAGCCAGTAGTCGCTCATGTCGGCCAAGCGCGACCTTAACTCTCGTCGTTCGTCCGGGGTCAGGCGGTCGTAATGCCAATCATAGGTGATCGCCAAGGCGCTGAGGAAATGGCCCACCGTGAGGTCGAGGTTGTTGAATGGGTTTTCATCATTGTTCCAGTTGGGGTAGCGAAGCATTTTAAAAAAGTAGCTCCAGAGCATGGCGTCGTGGGGCGCGCTTGGATCGATAAGCTGGATCAACGCAAGATTGATGAGCCGGTTGGCGTAGCTTCGGATGTCTTTGCCCAGCCCCGGATCGTCGATGGGTTCGCCGTAGCCGTTGGCTTCGGTGAGCATGGCGTTCCATATGGCCGTGTGTGTTCCGTCCTTGCGCGCTTGCAGTTCGGGCAAATCGGCTGCCGAGAACAACAAACGGGGATGGACGGGGTGACGGAACTCGATGGTCGTGTGGCGGGTGGCGGTGCCGGATTGCGCGGTCAAGGTCCAGGTGCCTTCCGGGTGGGTCGGGTCGAGCAACAAAGGACTCGTCGCCTCCCACATCCAGGTATTGCCGACCCGCGCAAGGTCCACTTGGATTTCGCTGTTGTCCGGCAAGGTCCAGATGGCGGTCACCGGAGCGCCGTTGCCAGGCGTGGACACCACCACCTGGAGACTGTCTTCGGGAAACAAGAAGCCGCCGTCTTTGGGCTCGATGATGTTTAAGTCTCTGGATTCCGGCTCGGAGAGGCGCAAGCCGGGCTTCATGGCGTCGAAGAGATCGATGATTTGGTCTTTGTTTTCCGAAGCCATCCACAGTGCTCGGAATCGCAGGGTGCCGCCTGCGGAATACCCGTAAGAGTCGAAAAGATTGATCGGCCCGGCCTCGTCATTCGCCCGGATGACGCCTTTGTGAAAGCCGAACCAACCGAAGCCCCGGTCGCTTGTGCTGTCGTAGGCGACCAGCCAACGCATGCCGGTGTCCCACTCACTGGAGAGGTCGCTGTCTTCGAAGACGTCCGAAACCATTCGGTCGAAGGTGTCTGTCAGGTAGATGTGACGACCGTTCCAGTCGTTGGAAGAAAAGTTCAGCGGACTGATGTCGCTTTCGACCGACAAGAGGGTTTGTGCGAAGGGCCAGTCCCGAAAGACTCGTTGGCTCAAGGTAAGTCGATGTGAGATCGGCGTGTCAGGCAACCAGGTGGCGGCGTAAGCGGCTTGAAGTTCATCGTTGTCATAATGGAGGCCTTCGTAGGGCTGCGATTCATTTGGGCTGGGGGGGTAGACCTCCTCGCTTGCTTGCAGTTGGTAGTTGTTGCTGAAACCCTCGGCCGTTTTCCAGCCGGAGGAAAGCAGGGTGAGCCCCGTGGCCTCGCCGCTTCGACGGCCCGTCCGGATGCTGTCTGAGCCTTCGTCGACTTCTCTGTGAATTGAGCAGCATCCGCCCGAGACGCCGATCAACCCGCCTGGCAGTTCGTGGCGGGTTGCCCATTCGGCATCGCTCCAATGCCAGGCTTCGGGGTTTGCGGCCGTGCGGTAGTACAGGGCGAACTCGCGGGATTGTCCGGCTTGCGTGGTGCCGGGGGCTTCGAAACCCGCTTGGGTGAGCTGTCCTTCGGGCTCGCACCAGGCCGAGGCGTCGATCGGTGCAGGGTCCATGCCCCCAGTGATCTCGTAGACCGAAATGTCGCGCAGCACGAAGGATTCGGCATGCTCGATCAGCGCGATGACCGGCAAGTCGACTCGGTCCCGATCAGGGTGGGGCTGCAAGGTGACGACCTGGCGATAGGGCTTGTCGCTCTCCGCCCAGTTCTGTTCAGGTAGCTGTCCTGAATCACCGCCGTCTGTTGTCGAGTCGCCGCCCGCGTCCAGTCCCGCGTCCAGTCCCGCGTCCAGTCCCGCGTCCAGTCCCGCGTCCAGTCCCGCGTCACCATCCGGGGCTTGGGCAACCGAGCCGGTGCAGCCCGCCAAGGCCAAGAGAAACAAGAGAGCCAGCCACGTCAGATTTGTTTTCATATTTTCAGTCTATCCGCATCCACCCCCCTTTTGACAAGGTCTTGAAATTTTGGTACTTCGAGACCGTGTTGGATTTATTGAATATTGCAGGCATTGATGAAGCCTGAGCGCTCTTTGCGACCGCTGTGGTGGTTGTTTTTCTGTACCGGACTCTCCGGCCTTCTCCTCGAGCAGAGTTTTGAACGTTGGCTAAGTACCGTCGTGGGTGCCAGTCGCCAATCGGGTGCCATCGTCTTGGCGCTATACTTCGTGGGGCTGGCGATCGGTGCCTGGCTTTTCACTCCGCTGTCTCGCCGGATCCGCAATGGCATTCGGCTCTATGCCCTGCTCGAGGGTGTGGTCGGCTTGTACGCAGTTATCCTCGGCTTCTTTCCGGAACCGATTCTCATGGGTTCCACCCGTCTTCTGGCCGCCATACCCCCGGATTCGGCCGGTTCCATCGCCGTGCGGGCGCTCATCGGGGCGATGTGGATACTGCCCCCCACGCTGGCCATGGGCGCGACTTTTCCGGCTGTGGTCCGTGCTCTTGAGCAAAGCCGCGGGGGTCGGCAATTGGCCAGTCGCATGTCGAGCCTCTATGCAGCGAACCTCCTTGGTGCCGTCACCGCGGCGCTTTTGGCACCCTATCTCTTCTTCGCATACCTCGGCGTCGATGGCACCGTGCAGTCCGTCATCGT
>JAUVAM010000348.1 GCA_030591745.1 Deltaproteobacteria bacterium | reverse complement strand
CCGATGTCGCCGGCCGGGATGTCGGTCTGCGGGCCGATGTGGCGTTGCAGTTCCATCATGAAGCTTTGGCAAAAACGCATGACTTCGGCGTCGCTTTTGCCCTTGGGATCGAAATCGCAGCCGCCCTTGCCGCCGCCCATGGGCAGTGTGGTCAAGGAATTCTTCAAGACTTGCTCGAAGGCCAAGAATTTCAAGATGCCCAGGTTGACGCTGGGGTGGAAGCGCAGGCCGCCCTTGTAGGGGCCGATGGCGCTGTTCATCTCGATGCGGTAGCCCTTTTGGACTTGGATTTCACCCTGGTCGTCTACCCAGGGAACGCGGAACAAGATGACCCGCTCGGGTTCCACGAGGCGGCCCAAAATATTGGCAGCCATGTACTTGGGGTTTTGTTCCACATAGGGCCAGAGGGACTCAAGCACTTCCTCTACGGCTTGGTGGAATTCAGGCTCGTTGGGGTTACGGGACTTGACATGCTGCATGAAATCTTCGAGTGACGAAAACATGGACTGCCTCCTAAGTCTTCTGAATAAAAGGGAAAACAGCACAAAGAGTGTCTTGTTCAAAGGGAGAGTAGATAATTAGACCTGCCTTGTCAAGGCCGAAAACGTCAAAAAAGATCTCAAAATTCGAGCCCTTAAGCAACTTGCTTGCAGGCTTGACAGGAAGTCTGGCTCAATCCTACCCTGACGGTTTGTGGTCGAGGAGGTGGTCATGCGAAGTTTTCGACTGATGTTTGCGTCTGGTCTCGATTCCGTTGGGCTGGTCCACAGCCTCAGCCGCTTTGTGTATGAGCATCATTGCAATGTGGCGGACAGTCGCATGGCGGTATTGGGTGGACAGTTCTCCGCGATGATGCTCATCGGCGGCAGCGAGGCTGATGTCTCGCGCCTCGAGCATGATCTGTCGTCTTTCCAGGTAGAGACAGGTTGGGCGGCCATGATCGCGGATGCGGCGCAACCTGGTGCCGGGCGAGAAGAACCGGCCTTGCCTGTACGGCTTGAAGTTGTGGCCATGGACGCGCCGGGTATCCTCGTGCAGCTTTCCGAACGCCTCGATCAGCTTGGGGTCAACATCGACGCCCTGGATGCTCGCCTGACCGAGGCACCTTCTTCCAGAACGACCATTTCTTCGGTCAAGCTGCGATTGAGCGTGCCTAAGCATATCCCCTTGCAGCAGGTGAAAGACGAACTCAAGAAATTGGCGGTGCGTATCAACTTGGACATCGCCTTCCATCCTTTTCAGGAGTGAGCGCGTGTCTGAAAGCGAAGTCACAAAGACCCTGCTTTTGGTCGATGATGAGCAGTCTCATCTGGACAGCCTGCGTCGAATTTTCGAAAGAGAGGGCTATCACATTTTGACCGCGGGTGAGGGGCGGGATGCGTTGGAGGTTTTAAGGCAACACCATGTCCACGTGATGCTGACCGATTTGGTCATGCCCGGCATGAGCGGTGGGGAGCTCTTGCGCGCTTGTCGAACGGTGTCTCCGGAAACCGAGGTGGTGGTTATGACTGCCTTCGGCACCATTGAGACGGCCGTCGATGCCATGAAAGAAGGGGCATACGATTTTATCACCAAGCCCTTGAAGAAAGTGTTCATCACGAAGGTGGTGGGGCAGGCCTTGGATAGGCAGAAATTGCTGATCGAAAATCGCAGCTTGCGTCAGCAACTCGAGAGCCTGCGACCCCATGACATCATCGGCCAAAGTCCGGCCATCGTGAAAACCTTGGAAATCATCCGCCAGGCGGGACCGTCGTCGGCCACGGTTTTGCTCACCGGCGAGAGCGGCACCGGCAAGGAGCTCTTGGCCCGTGCCATCCATCGCGCGAGTCCCAGGGCGAACAAGGCCTTCGTGGCGGTCAATTGCGCGGCCTTGCCGGATACCTTGCTGGAGAGCGAGTTGTTTGGCTCGGAAAAGGGCGCTTTCACCGGCGCAGACAAAGGCCGGGCAGGGCGTTTTGAGTCCGCGGATCAGGGGACCTTGTTTTTGGACGAGGTGGCCGAAATGAGCCTCAGCGGCCAGGTCAAGCTCTTGCGTGTTTTGCAAGAAGGAGAGTTCGAGCGATTGGGTGCCAATGAGCCCGTCAAGGTGGACATCCGGTTGGTGGCCGCCACCAACCGGGACCTGGAAGAGGAAGTGCGCTCCGGCCGATTTCGCGAGGATCTATACTATCGACTGAATGTGATTCGTATCGAGGTGCCTCCCCTGCGAGAACGGACGGGAGATATCCCGCTGTTGGCCAATTTTTTTCTCAGGCGCTACGCGGCCAAAAACGACAAAGCGATAACCGCGGTGACGGGTCGTGCCATGGACGTGCTCAGCGGCCATGGGTGGCCGGGCAATGTGCGCGAATTGGAGAACGTCATAGAGCGGGCGGTGGTCTTAAGTCGGGATGAGTTGATCGACTTGGATGACTTGCCGCCGCGGATGGGTGAACGGGGAGATGTGGGAGGGGAGGCTGTGGCCGCCCATAGCGTGGAGCCTGGGCGTGGATTGTATATCGCCGTGGGCACTTCGCTGGAAGAAGCCGAACGACGCCTCTTGGCGGCCACCCTGGAGGCGACCGATGGGGACAAGGGCCTGGCGGCCAAGATTCTCGGCGTGGCCACCCGCACCATTTATCGAAAGCTCAGCGCCATGGAGGAGGGGGAAATATCCGCGGAGGAGGAGTCCTGAAGTTCTGGGGCTCAGAGGATGTAGACGCCTTCAGGCTCGCCCGGTGCTGATTCGATCGTTTCTTGTCGCCCGTCAGGCCATCGAATTTGTAGATTGACCCTGTCCTGGTCTTGACCCTTTCCGTAGCGGGCGGTCAGCTGTCCGGCCGCCTGGATGTCAGTTGCGTCCATGGGCAGAAGCAACAGGGTGGTGGGGCCCGGGACGTCGACCGCCTCCATCAATCCCCCCAGGGCGGAGAAGCGCAAGATGCCGTCGTTGTCGGCCTGGTGCCGGCCGATGATGGCCTTGCCGCCGGCAGGCAGGCGGATATGGCGCCCGATGAGAAGCAGGGCCGATTCGTCCGGGGTCATTTTTTCCAAGCCCCTGTGCTTCAGCCAATCGCGTAGCCGACGGGCGTACTGGGGATCGGTCAGCAGGCAGCCGCCGGCGGGGCTGGGGTAGTCTGAGATGCCCAACTGCTCGGCCAACTCCATTTGCTCTTTGCGTGAGCGCCCCTCGATGGCGAAAAGTTGCGATCGCGAAAAAAGCCCATCTTCTTCCGCCTGGATGGGCGGCAGTCGAGCGCCGCACAAGGGTCGCAGCAAGCGACCTTTGAGACCCGCCGCCTTTTCGATCTTGTCTAAGGAATGGCGGTTTTGGCTCATGGGTCGCTGTCCCAAGACCTCGCCGGTGAATACAAAGGCGGCATTTTCCTGCTCCATGCGCTCTCGGGCTTTGCTGAGCATAAGGATTTTGCAGTCGATGCAGGGATTGTGATTTCGGCCGAAGCCATGGGGCGGATCAGCCAATAGCCGATGAAAGTCCTCACGAATGTCTGCCACCTCCACTCGAACCCGCATCGCTTCAAAGGAATTTTCTTCATGAAAGCGACCGCTTGGGTCAGCCAGCCAGGTACGCAAATGGCCCAGTTCATAGCCTACGACAAAATGCAGCGCCAGAACTTCAAAACCCATGCGCCGGACCACCTCGACCGCCAGTAAGCTATCCAAGCCTCCAGACACGATGCCCACCGCTTTAGGGGACGTAGCTTGCAATTTTGCGATTTGAGGCAAGATGCCGCCTTTCTGGATTGATGGTTTTTTTGGACCTTATCCTTCTCGGGATTTCTGAACAAGACCTTGCAAGAGGAGTGAAGAAAATGCTTCGCTCGGTGTGTGCAAGTGGGCTTGACTTGGGTCCAAGCGAGTGAAACAATTCAAAAATCTTAGATTCTGGCCGGTTGGCAGCGATCACCGGTTCCGGAGGTGGCAATTGGGCATCGAAGTCCTTGTGGTCGAAGACAGTGCGACCATGCGTTCCTTAATCGCATCCACCATTGAGACCATCGATGACGTGGTGGTCACCGGTGTGGCTTCGGGATTTGAAGCCCTCAAGGAGCTGCCTCGACGAAAGTATGAGTTGATCATCACCGACATCAACATGCCGGACATCAACGGGCTGGAGCTGATTCGCTTCATCCGGGAAAACGAGCGATACAAGGACACGCCCTTGATCATCATATCTACGGAGTCCAGCAAGCGGGATCGTGAGCGGGGTCTGGCCTTGGGGGCCAATGCCTACCTCATTAAGCCCTTTGAGCCTCAGGAACTCATCGAAGTCATTGAGCGGATGATTGGCTAAGCATGGAATTCGTCGATGGCATCAGCGAGAAGGCCCTTGGCGAGTTTTTGTCCGAGGCTCAGGAGATCGTTGAGAATCTCAACCGAGATATCCTGAAGCTGGACGACAACCTGAAGCGCGGTTTCAACGATCCCGATTTGATCAACAATATTTTCCGTTTTGCACACTCCCTCAAGGGCTTGAGCGGCATGTTCGGCGCGAAGAGCATGGCTGACTTCTCGCATCATTTGGAAAACGTGCTCGACGCCCTCAGGCTGGGTCGAGTGAGGCTGACCGCAGAGGTGGTCGACGTTTTGTTCGAAGGGACCGAGCTGTTCAACCGTTTGATTGCCGAGGCGGGCGATGGCCCGCATGTGCCCGAGGAACAGGTCGCGCAGATGATCGCTCAAGTCGATCATGCAGCCAATCTGTCGGCGGCAGGTGATCAGAGTAACCCCTTGGACCAGGTGGATTTGGACCCCGCGCTGCTCAGCGTACTGACCGAATACGAAGAGTTCCGGCTGATCGACAACATTCGCCGGGGCAGCAAGTTGGTCAAGGTGCACGCGTCTTTTGATCTGATGAGCTTCGATGAGGGTTTGGCCCAGCTGACCGCGGATCTTAAGGCCATCGGTGAAGTGATCACCACCTTGCCCAGCTCATCAAGCATTGTTGATGGCGGGATCGAGTTTGATGTCCTCCTGGGGAGTCAGCACGATGCGAAGATCGTCGAGGAGAAACTGGCTGATCCCAGTTTGTCCGTAAAGGATGTGGAGTCGCGCGGCGAGGCTGTCGTTGACCCTGTTGACATGACGGAGCCTGAGATCGTCTCGGTGCCGGACGATGCCCCACAAGAGAAACCCAATGAAGAAGAGTCATACAGCCTTCGCTCAGTCAGTCAGACCGTTCGTG
>JAUVAM010000647.1 GCA_030591745.1 Deltaproteobacteria bacterium | reverse complement strand
GGCGAGACCAGGGTGCTGCAGGCGATGGGCTCAAGCTCCGGGTAGGGATAGTGCCAGGGCGCGCACAGCCTGGGCACGCAGACGGGCTCGCCACCTCTCAATTCACAGGTCGCAGCGGAGAGTAGCACTTGGCCAAACTCGTCGGTGGCCAAATCAGGCAGGATCACCAGGCAGTCTCGACCGCAGTGGCCGCAGTGGTTCAAGTGGACGTAGCGACCCGCCTCGTCGAGGAATATCTCGTCGGCCCGACCGTCGCAGTTGTCGTCCATGCCGTTGCAGATCTCGTCTTCCGGATCGGTGGCGCCGCAGCTCCAGTCCCAGACCCCGCTTTCGGCGTCCAGCTCACAGCGCCAGCGCCCGATGCAAGAGCCCGTGCCTTCTTGGCAGTTGGGGTAGGCCGGCTCCGGGGGCAGGATGCTCAGATCCAGACTGGGGTCTTCCTGATCCGTCAGTCCGTCACAGTCGTCATCCACGCCGTTGCATTGCTCGGACCTCGGCTCGAAGGCGTCGCAGTCGCTCCAGTCGGGCAAAGGCTCGCCAGGCTGACAAATTCGATCACCCCAGCAGAGGCCGTGGGCGTTGCCGATCGAACAAGTTCGCACCAGACCCAGGGTGTCCGGCGTACAGTCGCAGCTTCCCCCTTCGGGCAGGCATTGCTTGATCTGGCCTTCCGGCAGGCTTATCTCCTGGCAGGCGTATCCGCTGGGACAGGACTCGGCGCTGCAATCCGCCCCGCAGACTGTTTCCGTGTCGCTCAGACTGAGGCAGCGATCGCCGATGGCGTTGCATTGGGCGTCCACCGAGCAGCCCTGGCATAAGCGCGCCGGAATGATCTGGACACACCAACGCACAGAGCCGGCATCCACATCCAGATGCTGTTTGCAAGTCCAGCCAACAGGGCAGGGACTGTCCTCGCAGCTCTGGGTGCAGACGGCGCCATTTCCAGGCCCCGCGGGCAGGCAGGCCGCGCTCAAACAATCGCTGTTTTGTAAGCAAGTCTCCCCGAAGCCCTTGAGCGCGGGCCCCGTGCCTTCGATGGGACGGCATTGACCATCCACGCAATGTTCTCCTTCGGGACAGTCTGTTTGTACGCGGCATTGACAGGTGCCGGCACGCATGCAGTTCGATTCGGGATCGGAGCAGGCTCCCCCGGCACCAAGGAAAAACAATGCGAGAAGGATGGCCGGTGTAGAGGCCGGGCGAATCCAGAGAAGGCGCATGACAGGCATGATGACTCCATTGGAAGCTTTTCCTTGCCAATACTAGCTCTATCGGCGAGTTAAGGTCCAGGTTGTGGCTACAATAGCTCACGGCCACGAGAAGGAGGCGGAACCATGAGGACTTTTCACGACTGTTTGCCTTGTTTTGTGCGTCAGACCTTAGAGGCCCTGCGCATGGTCACCGACGACGAAACCCTCCACGAACAGGTGCTGAGACAGGTCATGGGGGAACTGGCCGTGATGGATCTGGATCGCAGCCCGCCGGAGATGGCGCAGGGCATCCACCGCTTGATCCGAAAGGTCAGCGGCAACGCGGACCCTTATCTGGCGGTCAAGCGCCGCTTTAACAGCCTCGTGGACGGCATGTTGCCCGCCTTGCGAGAGCGCATCGGGGAAGCAAAAGACCCCTTCCGGATGGTTTTGCGATTGGCCCTGGCGGGCAACATCATTGATTTCGGGATTCACGCGGATTTGGACGAGGCCAAGGTCTTCGCCACCGTGGAGCAGTCTTTGGAAGAACCCATCGCGGGCATGGAGCTGGAGGCGAGTCGGCGCACCCTGGCCCAGGCGAAAAAGATAGTCTACGTGGCCGACAACGCAGGGGAGCTGGGTTTCGACAAGCTCTTCATCGAGCACCTGGGCCCCAAGCGAATCACCCTCGTGGTGCGCGGCGCGCCGACCCTCAACGACGTCACCCGCGAAGACGCTGTTTTTTATGGGCTGGATGCCATGGTGCCGATAATGGACACCGGCAGCGATGCACCGGGCATGATTCTCGAGCAGGTGGGACCCGAATTGCAAAAAGCCCTGGACGAAGCGGATCTGGTGCTCTGCAAGGGCCAGGGAAACTACGAAACCCTGAGCGGCCTGAAGCGTCCGGTCATGTTTTTGCTCCGCGCCAAGTGTCCGGTCATCGCCAAGCACATCGGGGTGCCCGTGGGGCGGCTGGTGGTGGAAGGCCGCAACCTCTGACGAGCGTTCGGAATTCGCCGGATGTCCTTGTATCGGCCTCATGGGCCTTGCT
>JAUVAM010000066.1 GCA_030591745.1 Deltaproteobacteria bacterium | reverse complement strand
TACCTGCCCGAAGAGCGAGCCTGGTTCTCTCGATATCTGGAGCTGGGATTCAGAGACGTCTTCCGCGAAAAGAATCCAAACCTGGAAGATGCCTACACTTGGTGGAGTTTCCGCTCAGGCGCGCGAGCCCGCAACGTAGGATGGCGGCTCGACTACGCCACCACCACCCCGAAGCTCGGTGACCCGGTGCTCGACGTAGTGCACCACCCGGAGATCATGGGTTCCGACCACTGTCCATTGTACGCGGATCTTTCCACTTAAAAAGCAGGGCAGTTTAAGGGTGTTGGCGGATCCTGGAAGACCCAGGCACCCGGACCGCGAAGCAAGGAAATATCCGCATCGCAATCTCCAACATCGACGGCCCCGGGGCTTCCTGTTTCGTCCAGCAGGTTGTTGTCGTTGCTGCCACCGTAGATGAGTGCGTCAATCGGCACGGTGGACGCTGTGATTTCGGAGGCCGGGACATTGAACAGCGCCACGCCGTCAGCCGTGGACCCGCTGTTTTGAAGGTCAGGGCTGAAATCCAAAGTTTGATCGTAGATTGGATTGCCGTTGCCCTCGTCGGCGTTGGGTCCGCCTGCTATAAAGCAAGAGAAGGGTGGAATCGTGCCCGCCAGCTGATAGGTGCCGTAGGTGAAATCGCTGCCGGCATAGCCCAGCGAATAGCCGCTGAGATCGATGGGGTCTCCTGAGCCGTTGTAGAGTTGTACCCATTCGTATCCATCGTCCGTGCTCGTGTGGTCGTAGTAGACCTGCGCTAAGATGAGCCCGGTCACGGGAAAATCGACGACCTCGACCGTCGCTTCTTGCGTACTGCTGTCCAGGCTCACCGTGACCGTCTCGGTGCCTGCGGCGGACAAGGAGGTGATGGGGATGTCGACCGTGAATTCACCCTCCGGTACGATGACTGTTGCCGGTACCGTGATGCTGGTTCCGGGTACAGCAGAGACGCTGAGGGTTTCTCCGCTCGCCCGCGCGGGAATATCCAGCGTGGCTGTGAGCGTACCCGTCTCATTCACCCCGACTTGCATGGCCGCGGGACTCAAGGAATCAATTTCTGGAATTTCGGCTCCGTTTAAAACCCGAACCCCTGCTGTGACTTCGACTCCCTCAAGCGCCGCGGTTAGGGTCACGGGAGAGATTGAAGCACTGACGCCCGTCACTTCCACGGATGCACTGTCCGAGCCCTGCACAATGGTGAGCGTCGGGGGGACCGTGAGCAGGTCGGGGTCGGAAGACTGAAGACTGACCACTCTGTCACTCAAGGCGATGCCGCTGAGATGTACTTGAAGGCTGGGCAAGGGTTCTGCCGTTTGTCCCTCGTAGGCAAAGCTGAGCTCGGGTGACAGAGCGCTCAACGAGGCAGGCCCCGTGATGATGTCGTTGGCGCTTCGGGGCTCTAACTTGCTGTCACTGTATGTCCAGTGGAGGATGCCCCTGACGATGGCAAGGTGATCACCCAGCGAGGGAAGGGCTTCTGTCAGAAAAAGGAAATTGTTGATCCACAGGGCATTTTCCACCTGCCATTCACCGTAGTCGGTGTCGAGCTGGGTCACGGTGACATCGGTGACCTCGCAGACCACGCCTTCCAGCGCGTCGGCTCGAATCCCGCCCGATGCGATCTCGGCAGCTGTCACAATTTCCGGCTCGGGTGGGGGGTTGGCATGGGAGACGGAGGAAAGATTCATGACCGCGTTGAGCTCGATTTCGCCGTGGTAATCAGCCACCGTGCCCTCGATATCCACCCGGTCTCCAAGCAAGACCGAACTGCTTGTATAGACGTAGATACCAGACCAATCCACGCCGTTGTAATCCAGATGGTCAACAGGCATCTGGGCGAAAAAACCCGTCTCACCGGACAATCCGGTGACCAGCACATCCGAGATCTCAACCCGGTCCCCGGGTGTGTACAAGCCGGTTTTGATGTCGTAGATCGTGGCCGGACAAGGTGCTCCGTCGGGGTTGGGGTAGTCTGGGCAAGCGTCACAAACGTCGCCGACCCCATCTTCGTCGATATCCGCCTGGTCGATGTTGAAAGCATCCAGGCAGTTGTCTGATTGGTTGGGGATGCCGTCCGCGTCCCTGTCGTTGGGATCGGGTTTGGGGCAGTCCGTTGGATCCGCGGCATAGGGGCATATATCACATGCGTCTCCGATGCCGTCTCCCTCCAGATCCCCCTGGTCCGGATTGAACACCATGGCGCAATTGTCCTCTTCATCCGGGAGCCCATCGCCGTCTAAGTCTTCAGCCGTCGGTTCTCCTGGTATATAGGCATTGCCCATGTCACACCAGTGGTGAGGCTCGCACTCGAAGAGCGGAAGCAGCGTGTAAAGGTACTCATCCTCCGGAGGTGGGTTGTCCAGGGCTTTGAGTTGATCCAGCTCATTTTGCAAATAGGTCAAGTAGTCGTCGTAGCGCCACTTCGCCACGTCGGCACCGCTCAATGGCTGAGCGGGCTCACCTGCCTCTTCCTTGATGCAGATGCGTTTCGGGGCTCCGCAGACCTCGATGTTTTCGCAGTATGGGTTGAACTCGATGTCGGGATTCAGGCTGTTCGCGTCTCCGTAAAAGGCCTCACCCCCGATGAACACGGCTTGCACATCGTCGGAGCGCATCTGTATCACAGCGTCGAAAGGGTGTTCGCGGTCTCCGCGAATGGCCATGACGTCCGCGAAGTGTCCCGGCTCAAGAAATCCGATCAAATCGTCAATTCGCATGACCCTCGCGGCCCCGGATGTAACCATCGAGAGCAGATCCTTCGGCGAAAAGAACGAGCCGTAATACTTGTTGTTGAGGTGGTCGGCGCATTTGAGTTCGGCAAGAAGATTCAGCGTGCCCGAGATGGTCCAGTCCGGGGCGAGCGCCACGGCTATTCCCATGTTCCAGATGGCCGACACGGGCGCGGTCACGCCATAGAGATCGATATTCGTCTGGGGAGACCAAATGAAGGTGGCACCGGATGAAGCGATCAAGGCGATTTGCCGGCTGTCGAATGAAACACCGTGGATGATGGTTGTTTTGTTGCCGAGTTGGCCGTCGTCAACAAAAGCCTGGAACTCGTTGAATGATTTGGAGTTGATGCCCTCGCTGAGATGCACGATGTAGGAGCGAAGACTGGGATCGAGATTCTCGTAGTCCGGCTTGTCGTAACAATAGCTTTCGAGCGGAAAAACACATTCCGTGATGGCGCTATTCGACAGGCCCAACTGGTTTCCATCCGGTCCCCGGTCCAGGTTGCGAACGCCGGTGAAGGTCGATGCCCTGGAAGAACTCTTATGTACTGCTGTCGTTCCGCTCATGATCAGTCGGAACTCCGAGTATCGATCCGGCACATCCCCGTCCAGGTTCACGTCGTAGGCGTTGAAGGCATCGTCCCAAAGCCACTCCTGTCGGTGCTCGTAAAGGACGCCTTCATGTCTCCATGGAGGGACGGTGTTGTAGGTCATGTGGTTGTGTGTGTCGATGAGTCCGGGCGTGATGACATCGGCGCAGATAATGGTGGCCTGGGCGGCCTCTGCCTCGGCCGAGCAATCCTCTCCGACGCATAGAATCTTGTGGGTGCCACGGCTGATCAAGACCTCCCCGTTGCAGATCAGGGTTTCAGGGGTCAGCACGGTTCCCTTGAGCAAGGTGGCACCGTTGCTGCCTGCCTGAGGTGTGCAGGGATCGAAAGTGACATCTTCACAGTTTGGTGTTTCCGTGGTGGATTCGTCCCCACCTCCGTCCACCCCAGCGTCCACCCCTGCATCCACTCCTGCATCCACCCCTGCATCCACATCATGACCACCGCTATCTCCGCATCCAAGAAGACCGGCGGACAGACAAAGGCCGAATGCCAGCGTGGAGAAGAAGCCCAGCCCTCCAGAGCATGCCAAACGGTTCTGAGAAGAGTGCTTGTTATTCATGGCGTTATTACCTCCATGCCTGCGGCTTCCAGGCTATCGACGATCTTTTGCATATGGTTGTCTTCTCGTTGCATGGTGCCGGGTGCGCGGACTGCCTGGCCCAGCAGCACCGTGGTGGCGTTTATTTCGTCGGCCACTTCCCGGATGACTTGCCTCATCTCTCCTTCCCGGACTACGCATTCTACCTCGCTTACACCCCTGTTGCGGGCTTTTTCCGCCAGCACATGCAAGGTGAACTCACCCGTTTCAGCCAATTCGTCGGCCATGATCTTAACTCGAGCCACGGTGGCCAGACCGAGAAAATCAAGATCCACAATGTAGAGCAGGTACAAGGGTGCTGACAAGGTCTGGGCCAACTCGATGGCCTTGTCCACCGTGGGGGCGCTGGATTTGCCACCACGAACGGGACACAAGATCTTTCGTTCCGTTTTGTCTTTTTCGTTCTGCAGTTTCATTTTTTCATCCTAAGACGTAGTAGCGCAGCAACAACCAGCCAAAAGCCAGGGTGACGGTGATCAAGAGGGCAGGGAAGCCTACCTTAAAGAATCGCGCAAAGCTGATGGGATGGCCTGATCGCTCGGCGATGCCCGAGGTGACCAGGTTGGCGGAGGCCCCGATGAGCGAGCCGTTGCCGCCCATGGCCGCGCCAACCGCCAGGCAAAAATACAGACTTTCAGCAGGCGCGTCCGGGATCTGCGCGGTCAAGTAGGCGACGACCGGGAGCATGGTGGCCGTGAAGGGGATGTTGGGGATGACGGTGGAGATCAAAGCCGCCATGAAAGTGATGACCAACATGCCCAGAAACAGGTTCTCGCCCACCAGCTCACCAGCCCCGGAGGCGATGAGGTCGATGAACCCCACCTCTTGTAGGGCACCCACCGCCATGAACAAGGTGAGGAAAAATACCAACGTGGTCCAGTCCACCGCCTCGATCATTTCTTCGACGTTCGGGCGAATCCAAACCAGCAGGCTGGTGGCACCCATGAGCGCGATGACCGCCGGGGGCATGTGGAGGTGTTCGCCGAACAGAAACAAGACAAGCATGCCCAAGCCCACCCAGCCGGATTTTTTCAGATGCTCAGGCTGAGCGATGACGGCACCTTTTTCCAGGCGATCATGCAGGGCTTCGCTTATTTGGCCCGCTTGTTCTTTGAAGGTCTTTCGATAGATGAACAGGCAGTAGCCGACCAGCCCGCCCAGGGCCAGCAAGACGCCAGGGGTCAGGTTGATCAAGAACTGGCTGAAAGAGATGCCCGAATAGGAGGCGATGAGAATGTTGGTGGGCGTACCCACCATGGTGGACAGGCCGCCCACGTTCGCCGCCATGACCTCGGGCATCAGCAAAACCAGGGGATCTATGTCCATGGCCAGCGCGATGCGGATGGTGATGGGCGTCATCAGCAACATGGTGGTGACGTTGTCCAAGATCGCAGAACTGACCGCCGTGATGGCCATCAGAATCAACATCAGCAACCACAGTTTTCCCTTGGATTTCTTGAAGGCGAAAAAGGCCAGCCAGCGGAAGACACCCGTGCCTTCCACCACGGCGATGACGATCATCATGCCCATGATCAGAAAGATCACGTTCCAGTCGATGGAGCTCACCGCATCGCCGAAGCCAAAGACGATGAGATCGGTGTTGAACAGGTGCCCCACCGCACTCATGGCAAGCAGCAGGGAAGCCCCCAGTAGGGCGGCCAGGGCATTGTGCATGGGCGTTGCGGCAATGAGAAACATCATGAAGGCGAAGATTACCAGGGTGATCCAAAAAGCCGCCGTCTTGCGCCGGTCCACCTTGACCTGCCCGATGCAAAAAGCCTCGCCCCCGGCAAGCCGGCTCACGGTCTCCTGGCTGAGCTCGACCATCTTGACCGAAAAATGACGCCGTTCAAGCTTCAAGGTCCAGACCGTCTTGTCGAGGCTCACCTTGCTCATGTCCAGGACAAACCAGCCATCTGAATGGCTGTGGGTCTTGAACTCTGTTTCCTCGGCCCCGCGCCAAAGCTTGACCTGCATGTTTTTGATAGGCATGCCCTGGGGGTTGACCGCTTGACCAACCAGGACATTTCCGCCCTGTTGCGGCTGGGCGGATGCGGTCGAGGCCAAAAGCAAGGACAAAAAAACGAGGACCATGCTGAGGCGAATGGGGTTGACCTGCTGTTTTCGCGTTGATTCCATTTTTAGCGCTTTAAGTTCTTTCTGTGTTGGCGTTGGAGGGTGGGTTTTAGCCAGATTATGTTGATGGCTTCTTCGTCTTCTTTGTCCAGGTTGAGGAGGGTTTGCAGGGCCTCCAGGCGGACGAGTATGAGTAGGTTTTCGTAGAGTGCGGCGGCTTCGCGTTTGAATTCCAAGGCGGGGTCCAACTCGGCGTAGCTGCGGAGGCCGATGCCTTCGTCGATTCGCTCCAGGGTGCTCAGATGTTCGGTCCAGGCGTCATCGATCTGCTCCAAAAGGACTTGCCTGGATAGCTCGGTGAGGGGCTCGGCACCCATTTCTTTTTCCAATTCATGGAAGCGCATTTTGAGGTGGGCCGAGATCGCTTCTTCGATGGCGTGGGTGTTTTTGGGTGGTGGGTCGATGACTTCAGTCAGGTCCATGGCGAAGCGGTCCTTTGCCTCGGTGCCGAGGCCGGCCAGTCCTTCTTCGTCCATGTCTTGCATCTGACCGTGTCGGGCTAGCAAATCATCGGCTGCACGATTTGTGAGCTCTTGCCAGGCCGGCATCGGGTTGTCATCCAGGCCCAAGAGTCGCCGTCGCCAGGCGAAGATCTGCTGGCGTTGTTCTTCGATGACCATGTCGTACTTAAGCACGTCTTTACGGCCGGCTTCGTTTTCCATCTCGACTTTTTTGCGCAGGCCTTCCAGGGTTCGCAAGACGTTCCAGTCCCGAATGGGGCGGCCCTTGGGATGCTGGGCGAGGTGATGGCGCATCTCGGTCAAGACAGGGGCACCGTCGAGGATTTCGCCGAATTTTTTGTAGAGGGGATCATCCAAGCTCAGAAAATACTCACTGGTGCCCGGGTCGCCTTGGCGACCGGACCGTCCGCGAAGCTGATCGTCGATGCGCGCCGCTTCGTGCAGACCGGTGCCGACCACCGCGAGCCCGCCTGCCTGCCGGACTTGATCGCCTAATTTTTGACAGTTTGACTTATCGGCATCCATGGATGGGCAGCCCCCGAGGAGGATATCCACGCCACGGCCTGCCATGTTGGTTGAGACGGTGACCGCTCGGGGTCTGCCGGCCTGGGCGATGATTTCGGCTTCGGCGGTGTGCTGTTTGGCGTTGAGGACCTGGTGCTCGATCTTGGTTTTTGAAAGTTCTCGGCTCAGGAATTCGGACTCGCGCACCGAGGTGGTGCCGACGAGGACAGGGCGACCCTCGGCCTGGAGTTCACTTATCCTTTCCACCAGGGCCTGGAATTTTTCTTCCCCTGAGCGGTAGACCCGGCTTGGAAGATCTTTTCTGATCATGGGTTTGTGGGTGGGGACCCGCACCACTTTCAGTCCGTAAACCGAACCGAATTCTTCCCGGGCAGACCAGGCCGTGCCCGTCATGCCGGAAAGACTCGGGTAGAGTCGGAAATAGTTTTGGTAGCTGGTCTTGGCCAGGGTGCGATCCTCGGGACGGACATCCATGCCCTCTTTGGCTTCCAGTGCCTGATGGAGCCCATCCGCGAGTCGCTTGTCCGATGAGACCCGGCCGGTGTATTCGTCGACCAGAAGTACCTTGCCCTCCTCTTCTTCCACAATGTAGTCCACGTCTTTTTCGTAGATTACATGGGCCAGAAGGGCATTGTAGAAGGCGTGCTGCCAGGGCTGAGCGTCCTCGTCGGCCAGGTTCTTGATGCCTGCCGCTTTCTCCATGGCCAGAATGCCGGCCTCGGTGGGCATGACCTGTCTTGAGCGATGGTCGACTCGGTAGTGCGATTCCACTTTGAGCCGGGAAACAATGCGCCTGGCGTCTTCGCAAAGATCGGTCTCGTCTCCCGCTTCTCCCGAAATAATGAGCGGTGTGCGCGCTTCGTCCAGCAGAAGAAAATCCACTTCGTCCACGAGCGCAAAATGCAATGGGCGCAGAATAATTTCGTCGGGACTTTGGGCCAGGTTGTCGCGCAAGTAGTCGAAGACCAATTCGTGATTGGTCACATAGGTGACATCGGCGGTATAGGCCGACTTGCGCCCGGCGGGGTTGAGGTCGGCGTCTAAGTCCTCCGTGATCACCCCGACTTCAAGCCCGAAAAATGCATACAGCGGTCCAAGCAGCGCCGCATCTCGACTGGCCAGATAATCGTTGACCGTGACCACATGTACGCCACGGCCGCTCAATCCGTGCAGGGTAGCTGGAAGACTGGCGGCCAGGGTCTTGCCCTCGCCGGTTTTCATCTCAACGATGCGTCCGCGGTGCATGGCTACGGCCCCCATGATTTGGCTGGGGAACGGGCGCATGCCCAGTTTGCGCCAAGCGACTTCACAGGCCATGGCATAGGTCTCGACAAGCAGACTGTCCGCGTCGCGACCGGCCAGTGCGTCATTCCGCAGCGCGGATGCCATGCCGCCGAGCTCAGCCTCGGATTGGGACTTGAGCGATTCACCTTTCGCAAGCACCTTGCGCGTCAATCCGCGGGCCAAGGATAACTCGCGGGAGGATAGTCCACCAAACCAGGACAAGAATTGGGGCAAGCCGGCCATGGGTTCCTTTCGGATTAATGGATTACCAGATCCTGATTGTTTCTATCACAGCTTGTGGGTTCTGATTAGAAATCCGTTGCCCGTTTTCCAATTGTGTTGTCAGATGGCTTTCATGTCGAATGGGCTGACCACAGACCTCCAGGTGAAAGCGTCTCTGGACCGAGTAGTGCTGGAGGCCTTGCTGCCGGTGGCCCAAATCCTGGTGCTGCTTTTTGTCGTCTTTACTGTTTTTGACATGCTGACCCTGCCGCCCGAATCGCGGGCCGTGGTGGTGGGTTACGATTTTGTTTTGGGGTTGGTCTTTCTGGTCAAGTCCATGGTTTTGCGCCGGGGTCTGATACCGGCTTCTTGGGCCAATGGCATGGGTGCGTTCATGGCCTTGCTGACGAGCAGCAACAGCCTGGTGACGATGTATGTGGCCGCCTCCGTGGTGTTTACGCCCTTGTTGATGATGATCATGTTGGCCATTGGTGCCCTCTTGATCTCCAGGCGCTGGGTTTTGGTGTCCCTGTCGCTTTGTTTTGTGGCCTGGTTGGTGGTGGTTTGGCCTTTCACTCATGTCGATGAACTTCTTTTGTATTGTATATTTATGGTGGTGGCCTTCACGCTTGCTGTCGCCTTGCAGGCAGGACGAGAACGGACCCAGCGCCGACTTCTCTTGGCCTTGGCCGAATCCCGTCAAGCGCGAGCCAATGCGGAGAGCTTGGCGCACTTGGCCGAGAGGGCAAGTCAGGCCAAAGGCGAGTTTTTGGCCAACATGAGCCACGAGACGCGAACCCCCATTCACGGCGTGTTGGGCATGACGGAGATCCTCTTAGCCGAAGGCCTGGATCGGGAGCAAAAGGAGCGGGTGGAGACCATCCGTGACAGCACTCGGGCCTTGTTGTCCCTGGTCAACGAGGTTTTGGACTTCTCGCTGGGTGAGGCGGGCCAGCTTCGCTTAGAGCAGGTGGCCTTCCAACCACGGCTTATGCTGAACGAGGTCAGTCGCTTGCTCGCGCCACTTGCCCATGAGAAGGATTTGGCTTGGCAT
>JAUVAM010000027.1 GCA_030591745.1 Deltaproteobacteria bacterium | reverse complement strand
GGACAGTCGGCCAGACAGGTGCTGCTTGGGGCGTCGCAGTCGGGATCGTGGACTTCGCAACCTAAGTCGCAACCGTCGCAGGCATCGATGTACGCCGCGTCACAAGAGCCTTCGTTGTAGTAGCAGCCATCACCGCAGCAAGGCACGCAGGTCGCCCCGCCGCAATCCAGCTCGGTCTCGTCGCAATCCTGGGATCCGTTGGTGCAATGTGCGATGCATCCGTCGTCGCAGGCGTCGCCGCAAATGGTGCCACAAGTCGGCTCGGTCTCTCCGCAGCTATAATCCGTGCAATCGGGGACACAGGTGTTGTCCCCGGCACATTCGCAAAGGGGATCGACGCAGTCATCGTAGCCATCACAATACCAGTCGGAATGGCCCTCTAAACACGGACAGTCGGCCAGGCAGGTGCTGCCGATTGCATCACAATCGGGATCGTGTACTTCGCAGCCCATGTCGCAGCCATCGCAAGCATCGATGAAGGAGGCATCACAGGTACCTTCATTGGCAAAACACTCGTCTCCGCAGCCGCTGGAACACGAGCTGCAAGTGGCACC
Source organism: Deltaproteobacteria bacterium (assembly GCA_030591745.1). Next base: position 12,682 of record JAUVAM010000027.1, on the reverse strand, counting down.
GCCGCAATCGATATCGGTCTCGTCACAATCCCGAATTCCGTTGGCGCAATGAGCGGTGCAACCCGCATCACAAGCGTCTCCACAGGTGGTGCCGCAGGTCGGCTCGGTCTCCCCGCAGCTATAGCCCACGCAGTCAGGCGTGCACGGATTGTCCCCGTCGCACTCGCAGCTGAGTTCGACGCAATCATCGTAACCATCACAATACCAATCGGAATGCCCGTCCAGGCAAGAACAGGCATCCAGGCAAGTGCTGCCGACGGCATCGCAGTCGGGATCGTGGACTTCGCAACCCAAATTGCAGCCGTCGCAGGCATCGATAAAGGAGGCATCGCAGGAGCCGTCGTGGAAGGAGCAGGTATCCCCGCAACCGCCGGGGCATGAAGCGCAAGTGGCACCGCCGCAATCGATACCGGTCTCGTCACAATCTTGTGATCCGTTGGCGCAATGCGCCCCGCAGCCCAGGTCGCAAACACTGCCACAGGAAGTGCCGCAAGTGGGCTCAGTCTCACCACAGGTATACCCAGCGCAATCGGGCGTACAGGAATTGTCGCCGTCGCACTCGCAGTCAAGATCGGCACAGTCGTCAGAACCATCGCAAAACAGATGAGAATCGCCATTCAGACAGGGGCAATCGGCCAAACACGTGCTGCCCGGGGCATCGCAGTCGGGATCATGAACTTCGCAGCCCATATCGCAACCGTCACAGGCATCGATGTAAGACACGTCGCAAACGCCATCATTGGCGAAGCATTCGTCTCCGCATCCGACGGTGCAGGTATCGCAAGTGGCACCGCCGCAATCGATACCGGTCTCGTCGCAATCCTGCGTTTCGTTAATGCAGTGGGCCATGCAACCGACGTCACATGCATCGCCACAGGTGGTGCCACAAGTGGGCTCGGTATCACCACAATCGTAACCCGTGCAGTCAGGAGTACAGCCAGTACAGATGGCGTTTCCAGCGACCACCTGGCAGGTCTGGCCTACCTGGGCACAGTCGCTCGTGGTGGTCCAAGTGTCGTCCGCGCAGGTCTGAACGAGGTCGCCCAGGCATTGTGTCTCACCATCGCTGCAGACGCCGGCCGATTCGCAGGATCCGTTAATGCAAACCTGGCCGCTGGTGGCACAATTGGCCGTGACCGACCAAGCGTTGTTGTCACATCTTTCCACCAGGTCACCCTGGCAGCGGGTGGTTCCATCAGTGCAGATATCGATCGGTTCGCAAACGCCGTTGACGCAAACCTGACCGCTGTCTGCACAATCTGTTGTTACCGCCCATGCGTTGTTGGCGCAGGTTTCCACCTGGTCACCCAAGCAACGGGTTGCACCATGGACACAGGATTCACCGCCTTCGCATCGGCAGGTGCCCGTGGCGCATGTCCCACCGGTAACTGCGCAATTGTCAGTGCAAGTGCCTTCGCAGCCATCGTCCCCACAGCACAGGCCCTCACAGGAAGGGGAACATAGACAGATATTGCTGGCCAGATCGCACCGCCAGTTAACGCCCAATTCAGCGCATTGGCCGTCGTTCATACACTCCACTTCCACAAAAGATTCATCGCCACAACTGACGCTCAACAGGGCTACCCACAGGAAAACTGCAATTGTGATTATGGAAGATCGCACCATGTCCGCCTCCTGGCTCGCCGCAAGACCTCATGGAGAGCACTATGCTTGAGAAACAATGTTCCCAAGCTTAGGAGGATGGCCGAGTGCTGTCAACGCCCCCTCAAAAGCGCCTATACGCCAAGCTCAAACATCTTGCCGAAATCTTCGGGTAGATCGACGGTGATGATTTCCTCATCGCGCAAGAACTGGAGATAGCGCAAGGCTTGTTCCTGAAGCTCGGGTCCCGAGACGGCACGGAAGTGCACCCGGTCGAGAAAGAGGCGCACGTCGCTTTGCTTGTTGCGCATCATGTCGAAGGACAGGCGGGCGGCATCGTCCCGATGGGCGTTGACCCATTCGATGGCGTCTTCGAGTTCTTGCATCACCAGTTTGGCTATCTCGGGATGCTTGCGGATGAACTCGCCCTTGAGAAGCACACCGGCGTTGGGAAAACTGCCGTAGCCCGGGTTCACCTTGTTCCAGAGATCGTGGAATGAAAGGACCGAACTTTTTACTTCAGGGTCCAGACCGGCTATCGCAAAACTGGCCTCGGGCTCCCGCAGCAAGACCGTGTCGCTCTTGCCTTGCAAAAAATCACGCAAGATTCGCTCGGGCCGGCCGAAGGGTGTGCCGTAGGTGAACTTGAAGTCCGCCTCGTCCAGACCATGCTTGCGAATCAAGTATCGCGTGATGGCCGTGGGCGGTGCCTCCCGAAACAAGGGCGCGTGAATGGTCTTGCCCCGCAGGTCCTCTAAGCCCTTGGCTTCATAGCCTCGGGTGAGCAAATGAAAATTGTCCCAGACGAACACCGCCGGCATCTTGACGTCCATCTTGGCAAGCTTGGTCGCCGTGATGACGGCCGAGAAGGAGATGTCCGCCTTGCCGTTCACGATCCAGCCCAGGTGCTTCTCCGTTTCTTCCCAGACCTTGAGCTCCTTGATCTCGACTTTTTCCTGCAGGGCCTTGGATTGCAGAAGACGCATGATGACCGGATAGCCGACAGGCGTAGCCGACTGAATGACCACCGGCACCCGGTCTGATCGACTTTGCGGGGCCGTGGCGGAGGCCTTCTTGTGGAAGGTCACCCAGGTCTCCGCCTCACCTTTTTTTTCAACCTCCGCCTCGAAGTCCATGGCGCTCAACATGTTGATCAAGGGCGCGGGCTCGAAGGTCTGGATCAAGATGAAGCCGCCTCCTTCCTCTATCGAATAGGCCTTCTGCATGATCACATCGAAGGGATCACTCACCATGCCTCGCACATCCAGCTTCTCGAAATCCTTGGCCTCCTCGCGCCAATCCCCGCCCTGCTCGCAGAAAAAGGAGTGATGTACTTCACCGTCCCCCTGCTGCAAGGCGGCTCGGATGCCCAGCTCTTCCGCCCGATCGATGAGGGGCTGCAAGGGCATGCGGGTGCGAACCAATAATTTCTGACCCTCGCTCATGCCCTGCAGGCTGTTGACCGCCTGCTCCAACCAGGCCGCCTCCCGGTCGCGCAAATCCAGCTCTTCGGCGCCTGTCGTATCCCAAGCCGCAACCTGCTTCAAATCGGGCTCTTTGGCTTGTCCCTCGATGCATTCCGGGCAGGACTTCGCCATCTGCTCCAGCGTGCCGTTGGCTCTGTTCAGCACATGAAGAATTTCGCAGACCGATACCTTGGAAATCCGGGCGGCGTCCCGGAAAGAGGCATATCGAGCCACCGTGTTCCACAAGACCTTGTTTTGCAGGCGACGGAAAATGGGATCCATGCCGACCATGACCTTCATCAGCTGTGGACTGCGCTCAAAGGTCTGCCTTACCTTGGACTCGGCCGTGATCACCTCGGGACCCATGGACTCCGTGGCTGCTTCCGAGGCCTCCCCTGCCGTGATAACGCCCACGGGGCAGTTTTCCAAAGCCTCCTGCATCGCCTGGGCCTCTTCCTCGTTGGCTGGCTGCCGGCTCACCTCGTATGCCTGGTTATCAGCCGTCAGCCTGAACAAGCCCTCCGCGATCTCGGCACAGGCACCACACCGGATGCAACCGTCTTCTACATTGAATTCCTTGGGATTTTGAGACATTGGCTTCTCTCCTGCTTTCACGTGCCCCACCCCACTTTGTTCGCTGAACTCAACTTGGGCACGAAGAACCCATTGTTCAACAGCCAGGAAAGAATAAGTTTACAAAAAAAGCAGGAGGCTTGCGGCCATGACCATCATCCCCGCCACCATGCCGTAAATGGCCAGATGACCTTCACCGTACTCCCGCGCCGCGGGAAATAGCTCATCCAGGGAAATGAAGACCATGATGCCACCCACCCCGGCGAAAACAAAACCGAAAAGGGCGGGGGTCAAGAAGGTACGCAGCAAGAAATAGCCCAAAAGGGCACCGATGGGCTCACTCAGGCCCGAGAGGAAAGAAAACCAGAAGGCCTTCTTGCGACTGCCCGTGGCGTAGTAAATCGGCACGGAAACGGCGATGCCTTCGGGAATGTTGTGGATGGCGATGGCCGCGGCGATGGAAAAACCGATGGCCGGTTCGCTCAGGGCCGCCATGAAGGTGGCGATGCCCTCGGGAAAGTTGTGGATGCCGATGGCCAAGGCCGCAAGCAAGCCCATGCGCATCAACTTCTGCTTCTTTCTTTCCTCCACGCAAATGGCTTCAACACAGCGTGCCTCGTGGGGGTTTTCGTGGGCCGGGATGAGGCGATCGATGATGGCGATGAGCAACATGCCCGCGAAAAATCCGCCCACCGCGGCCCACGAACCGCCCTTGTCACCATAAACTCCGGCCAGGCTTTCGCGGGCCTTGGGCAAAATTTCGACGAAGGAAACATAGATCATGACGCCAGCGGAAAATCCCAGGCTGCCTGAAAGAAAACGAGTGGAGGTTTTCTTGGCGAAAAAAGCCATCGCCGAGCCGATGCCCGTGGCCAGACCGGCAGCCAGGGTCAATCCAAAAGCGATGAGAACTTGTCCGTCCATGCCTTGAAAATAGCACCATCCTTCCATCATTGAAAGCGCCACAAGCGCTGGAAAAAACAGGCAAAGTAGACCAAGAAAAGATCGTCTGTCATGTTCCTGCCTCTTGTGCGACCAAAGGCAAAATGGGAGGCCTCAATGAGTCCTGAAATCTCTGTCCTAATGCCTTGGCAGGCGTGAAGAAGGGTGGCATGCTCTTTGGCGCATCTTGCTTGTTCCAAGTGCCAATCTGGAGGCGACCATGTGGGATTATAACGAAACCGTACGCGATCATTTTCTGAATCCACGCAACGTTGGTGACATCAAGGAGGCCGACGGAGAGGGTCTCGTGGGCTCCATGGCTTGCGGCGATGCACTCAAGCTCATGTTCAAACTGGACGATGAGGGCCGAATCGAAAACGTGAAGTTCCAAACCTTCGGCTGCGCTTCGGCCATCGCCTCCAGCTCCGCCTTGACCGAAATCATCAAGGGCAAGACCCTGGACGAGGCGGCCGAGGTCACCAACCAGGAAATCGCCAACTTCCTGGGCGGTCTGCCTGACCAAAAGATGCACTGCTCGGTCATGGGCCGGGACGCCATGTTGCTGGCCATCGACAACTACAAGAAAAAGCAAAACGGCGTCGAAGCGAAAAACGAGGTCCAAGTGGACTCCGACCTGGTTTGCGCTTGCTTCGGTGTGACACATGCCGAAATCGAACGAGCCATCAAAGAAAACAAACTGACCACGGTCGAAGAAGTGACCAACTTCACAAAAGCCGGCGGCGGCTGCGGCGGTTGCATACCGCAAATCGAAGAAATCCTGACCGAGGTCAGCAGTGCCCTGGCACCAGTCCCGGTGAAAAAGGAAAAACCCAACAAGAAGAACCTGACGACCATCCAGAAAATCCAACTCATCCAGGAGACCATCGAACGCGAAATCCGCCCTCAACTAAAAAAGGATGGCGGTGACATCGAACTCGTGGACCTAGACGGCAACATGGTGATCGTAAGCATGCGCGGCAACTGCGCTCATTGCAAAGTGGCCTCCTTCACCCTGAAAAACGTGGTGGAGCGCAAGTTGCGTGAGTTTGTCTCCGAAGACCTGGAGGTCGTGGAAGCCGCGACCCTGGAGGAGGAGGCATGACGATCTACTTGGATAACAACGCCACCACCATGGTGGCACCGGAAGTCATCGAGGTGATGCATCCATTCTGGACCGAGCTTTACGGCAACCCGTCGAGCATCCACAACTTCGGCGGGCAGGTGGGTTCGCACATCACCAACGCGCGCACTCAGGTGGCGGCTGTGTTGGGTGCCGATCCCTCGGAGATCGTCTTCACCTCGGGCGGCTCGGAAAGCAACAACATGGCCATTCGTGGCACCCTGGAATCCATGGCCGGCCGCAAGCGCCATATCGTCACCAGCAGGGTAGAGCACCCGGCGGTGCGTGGCGTGTTTCAGCATCTGGCCAACAACGGATATCGGGTGACCGAGATCGGCGTGGATCGTGAAGGTGCCCTGGACCTTGACGAGTTGGAAAAAGCAATCGGGCCAGAAACGGCCCTTGTCAGCATCATGTGGGCGAACAACGAGACCGGGGTGATCTTCCCCATTGAGCGCATCGCGCAGATTTGTCATGACCGGGGGGTGGTCTTCCACACCGATGCCGTTCAGGCCGTCGGCAAAATCCCCATCGACTTAAAAAAAACACCCATCGATCTCCTGTCCATCTCGGGGCACAAGCTGCACGCCCCAAAAGGGGTGGGCGCCCTGTTTGTGCGCAAGGCCACGAAAATGGTGCCCTTGATTATCGGTGGCCACCAAGAAAATGGGCGGCGCGCGGGCACGGAGAACATCGCGAGCATCGTGGGTCTGGGCAAGGCCGCCGAGTTGGCCAAGGCCGGTGTCGATGCCGAGAACAACCAGGTTCGGGCCCTTCGGGATCGACTGGAAAAGGGGCTCCTGGGCCAATGCAAAGACGCGCTGCTCAACGGAAAAGATCGCCTGCCCAACACGCTCAACATCAGTTTCAAGTACATCGAGGGCGAAAGCATCCTGCTCATGCTCGACGAGTTGAACATTGCCGCAAGCTCGGGTTCGGCCTGTGCCTCCGGCTCTTTGGAACCATCGCATGTGTTGCGGGCCATGGGCGTGCCGTTCACCGCGGCCCACGGCTCCATCCGCTTTTCCTTGAGCCGTTTCAACACCGAAGAAGAAATCGACTTTCTGATCGAAAAGATGCCCGGCATCGTGGATCGTCTGCGGGACATCAGTCCATTCATAGACAACGAGACGGGTAAGCCCTTGGAGCTTTCCCTCTCCTGACCCAGATTAAGGAGGAAACATGAAGCAGTTTGGATCGGTAGATGAGTTGCTGGACTTTGCCATCAAAGAAGAGGAGGGGGCCGCGGCTATCTACTCCAAACTCGCTTCCAAGATGGACCGACCTTGGATGAAAAAGATCTTTGAGGACTTCGCCAAAGAGGAGTTGGGCCACAAAGCCAAGTTGGTCCACATCAAGGCCGGCGGAGCGGTCTCCCTGCCCAAGGAAAAAGTTCTCAACCTGAAACTGGGTGACTACCTTGTGGTCGACGAGCCTTCCGACGACATGGACTATCAGCAAGCCCTGGTGCTGGCCATGAAGAAGGAAAAAGCCGCTTTCAAGTTGTATTCGGATTTGGCGGAAGTTGCCGAAGACCAAGCCCTGCGGGATCTACTCTCGGGCCTCGCCCAGGAAGAGGCCAAGCACAAGCTGCGCTTCGAGGTCGAATACGACGATCAGTACATGAAAGAGAACTAGGCATATCATGTCGGAAAAACAAACAGTCACCATGGGCGGCAAGCCCCTGGAACTTAGTGAGTCCATGGTCAAGGTGGGTGATCGAGCCCCGGACTTCATTGCTCTGGACAATAATCTGGGCGAATTCAAGCTGTCTTCCACCCGAGGCAAGGTGCGCGTTCTGTCCGCGGTGACATCTTTGGATACTTCGATTTGTGACATCGAGACCCGACGCTTCAATGAAGAAGCGGCCAAGCTGGGCGAACAGGTTCAAATCCTCACCATCAGCATGGACCTGCCCTTCGCCCAGAAGCGATGGTGCGCCGCAGCCAGCATCGAGCAGGTCAAAACCCTCTCGGATCACAAAGACGCCGCTTTCGGCCTGGCCTACGGCATGTTAATCCCCAGCATCCGATTGCTGGCGCGGGCGATCTTCGTCGTGGATGGAGATGATGTGATCCGCTACATGCAGGTCGTGCCCGAGATTGCCCAGGAGCCGGACTACGAAGCCGTCCTGCTGGCGGTGAAAGAACTAATTTAATCAACCAAAAAATAAGGAGCAAGGACATGAGAAAAAGGCTAGAAGTTTATAAATGCGAGAAGTGTGGAAACATCATTGAAGTACTGCACGGCGGCGGCGGAAAACTCATCTGCTGCGGCGATGAAATGAATCTTTTGGCGGAAAACAGCCAGGACGCCGCCACGGAAAAACACGTGCCCATCATCGAAAAAACCGAGCAAGGTTACAAGGTCACGGTAGGCAGCGTTGAACACCCCATGATGGACAATCACTGGATCCAGTGGGTAGAGCTCATCGCAGACGGCGAAGTGCACCGCCGCTTTTTGAACCCTGGCGACAAGCCCGAGGCTCTCTTCTGCGTAACGGCCGAAAAAGTCACGGCGCGCGAGTACTGCAATCTGCACGGGCACTGGAAGGGAGAAGCATGAAATGATCAAAAAACAAATGCTCGATGAATTCAACGAGCAGATCAAGCTCGAGATGGAATCCGCGTATCTCTATCTGGCCATGGCGGCCTGGTTCGACGGACGCTCCCTGAATGGCATGGGCGGCTGGATGAAAGCCCAGGCCACCGAGGAGATGGAGCACGCCATGCGCTTTTACGATCACATCCTGGACCGAGACGGCAAGGTGGTCTTTGAGCCCCTGGGCATCAAGAAAACCGAATGGGACGGTCCCCTAAACGCCTTCGAGGAAGCCCTGGCGCACGAACGCTTCATCACAAGCCGGATCAACCACTTGCTGGGCGTGGCCCAGGAACACAAGGACCAGGCTGCGCACAACTTCCTGGAGTGGTTCGTGAATGAACAAATCGAAGAAGAGGCCACCGCCTCCAAAATCTGCGACGACCTGAAACTGGTCGGTGACTCGGGCTACGGCGTGCTCATGCTGGACCGTGAATTGGGCCAACGAACCGCGACCCCGGCCTCCGGAGAAAAAGGGGCCTGATGGCCCGGGAGAAAATTCGAGATGACCCTGGAAGAAGCCATCGTCAACGCCATCGAGTACGAAAACCGAATCCGCGACGTCTACCACAAGGCCTCCGAGGCCTGCGCCGATCCCAAGGGCAAACAAGTGCTCTTGGTGCTGGCCAACGAAGAACAGACCCACGTGGCCTATCTGCAGCAGCGCCTGAACGAATGGCGCAAGGACGGTAAGGTGCAGATCCCGGATCTGGCTACGGCCATCCCTGCGCCTGATGCCATCAGCGCAGGTGCCAAGGCTTTGGCCGATCGCATGCGGGACAAGGCCATCAAGGCCCCCGATGATGAAATCGCCTTGCTCGCGGAAGCCCTCGACGTGGAGGCCGAAACCAGCCGATTCTACGAAAACCTGGTTCGCGACTTACCCGAAGAGCACCGCCCGCTTTTTGAGCGCTTCGTGGAAATCGAACAAGGTCACCTGGCCATCGTGCAGGCCGAGTTGGACAATCTTCGGGGCCTGGGGTTCTGGTTCGACGTGCAAGAATTCGACATGGAAGCTGGATAAGCCTCAACCCGCCGAGGAATAAACATGGAAGACAACACCCGCAAGGAAATCGCCAAGGGACTGGAACACGCCATTCGCACGGAGACCGACGGTCAGCACTTTTACATGATGGCCGCCAAGGCCACCGAGGATCCCAAGGGCCAGGAGGTCTTCGGCCAATTGGCCGAAGAAGAGAAAGACCACCGACGCTTCCTCGAGCATCAGCGTTGGCACATCTTAGAACATGGCAAGGTGGATTTGGCCTTCAAGATCGATCGGCGACAGGATCTGAGCGGCGACAACCCCATCTTTTCCGAGTCCCTGGTCAAGCGAGCCAAGGAAGCCCACTTCGAAATGAGCGCGCTGTCCATCGGCATTCAGCTCGAAATCAACAGCCAGAAATACTACGAGGAGCAGGCCGAAGCCGCCAAGTTGCCCGAGATAGAAAAGTTTTATCGATTCTTGGCCGCCTGGGAATCAGAGCACCACCAGGCCCTCCTGCGTCAGCAAGACAGCCTCAAAGAGGACTACTGGGCCGACGCCCATTTCGCGCCCTTCTAACATAACCCTGTAAAACATCCCAAGTATCCACATTATTACCCTGATTTTTATATCCAGAACATCCATTATTACCTTGTTTTTTATCCCCACCGAGGTCATTATTACCCTGACTAATATACACTCCAATATCCGTGGAGTTAGAACATGAACAGGAACAAGCTGAAACAATTGAATAAGTGGAAGACAACCCAAAAAAGAAAACCGCTTATAATCAAGGGGGCTCGACAGGTTGGAAAAACCTGGTTAGTTCGGGAATTTGGGAAGGAATTCGAGGACTACGCGGAGTTCAATTTCGAGCGGGAGCCGGAGCTTGAAGAGGTGTTCTTGCGGGGGCTCGATCCCCAGAGGATCCTGTCCGAGTTATCCGCGGCTGCCAAGAAACGGATTGTTCCGGGGAAAACGCTGGTTTTTTTCGACGAGGTTCAGCAGTCACTGCCAGCCATCAAGGCCATCCGGTATTTTTCTGAGGAATTGCCCGAGTTGCATCTGGTCGCGGCGGGTTCTTTATTGAACATGGTGCTGGACAAAGTGCCTACCGGGGTTGGGCGGATCAGTTACCTCAACCTCTATCCTTTTTGCTTCTCCGAGTTCCTTGATGCGGCTGGTGAGTCGGTGCTGGCCGAAAAAATTCATTCCCAAGACGTGGAGGAACCGCTATTAGACTTCCATCACAAGAAGCTTCTTGATCATGTCCGTACCTACATGCTTCTCGGCGGAATGCCGGCCGTGCTGGAATGCTTCTTCCGCTCCGGCGACATTCTTGCCTGCCGGAAAATCCAATCGGATTTGTTGCAGTCGTTTCTGGATGACTTTCACAAATACGCCCGTGAATCGGATATCCAACACCTGGTCAGCGTGTTTCGCTCAGTTCCGCTGCAATTGGGGCAAAAGTTCAAATATGTCACCGTGGATCCGGCAGTAAAAAGCGCTACCATCTCAAAGGCATTGACCTTGCTCGAGATGGCCGGCCTGATGCACAAAATCTATCACTCGTCGGCAGATGGGGTCCCGCTGTCAGCACGGATACGTTCTAATCGCTTCAAGGTGATCTTCTTCGATACCGGTCTGGCTCAGCGCCTACTGAATGTCGACTTGAAAAAGTGGATGACCACGGTCGACATTTCATCAGTCAATCGGGGAGCCATTGCCGAGCAATTCGTGGGCCAAGAGCTGGCCGCCTGGCAGGACGCCGGTCCCTTGAGTCCCCTCACATACTGGCATCGGGAATCCAGGGGAAGTTCGGCCGAGGTGGACTACCTGTTGGAACACGGAAAGAGAATACTCCCGGTCGAAGTGAAAGAGGGGACCCAAGGAGGCATGAAGAGCCTGCAACGATTTCTGGAAGAAAAAAAACAGACAGCCGGCCTTAAAATATCCAAGTATGGCTTTTCCAATGACGGCACCGTCGTCACCATTCCTTTCTATGGCCTGGAACGACTGTTTACCGAACCTTGGGTTCTTGAACAACGAGAATAACGCAACAACGTCCCCCTACCAGGTTCCGCAAGCGGGTTGCGGGATTCGGGGGGTTTCTCGCTCGTGCAGGGCGATGATCCAGGCGCCGGCGCCGAAGCCTACCATGGGCACTTCGCCCTCGTAGTCTGATGAGTCGGGGGTATGCAGCTCGGCGATCATGCCGAAGTTCTTTTGGGCCTGGGCGGTGATCCAATCGAGGAGGGCATCGGCCGTGATCGTGCGGCCCGCCAAGCGATTGGCCACCGAAGCGCGCAGGTCCACGAAGACCCATTCCTGGTCGTCGTACCAACCGCCGTCGTCGTTGCGAAAGTAACCGAAACCGCTGGCCACACGCTGGCTGGCCTCCAGGGCATCCAAAGTGGCCGTGGCCACCGCGCCCGTGGGGTCGAAGAGCAACCAGTTCAGGGCCTCGACCACGGCCATGTCCCTGTAGCCGGAACCCGCGTTCCATTCTTCGACGCTGGAGGCGATGGCGCCATCGGCATCCAAGCAGTGATGATAGATGCCGTCTTGCACCCCGAGCCCCGCCGCCAACCAGGTGCTCGCCTCACTGTCCATGCCATCAGCCGAAGCCAGATCAGCCACCTGGCACAAGCCCCGAGCCGCTGCCAGGGACGTGTAGGAAAAACGTTTCTGCATGCCGTCCCAATGCACTTCCCAGATCGAGGAGTCGGGCACGATCATGCCCGTTTCCTCGTCGCGCAGGCCCACCAGGGCGTCGGCGATGAGTCCGCCCACCGTGCTCCAATGATCGTCGAGCAGGGACCCGTCACCGCTGGCCTTTACGTACTCACCCAAGACCCACAAGAAAAGCCCAAAACCGTCGTATTCGATGTTGGGGCCATCGGCATTGAAATCGGTCTCTTCTTTGCCTCGACCAAAGTAGCGCGTGATGGTGACCTGATAAGGCAGACCCACGTGGCTGGCCTCGTAGGTCCCGCTGTCGGCCCGCAGCACAAACTCCAGGGCGGCACGCGCCTCGGCATGATGACCCGAGCGCAAAAAACCCATGATGGCGTAGGCCATGTCCCGCATCCAGCAGATGTTCCACATACCCGGCGGCATGCTGGCCACGATCTGTCCATGGCTCAGGTCCGTGGTCTCTAAGACCTGACCCATGCGCAACACGGCCTCGCTCTGCCGATAGACCTTACGCTCGGCGGGCGAGAGCCCGGAAGGTGGAGGATTGCGCCAGGCCGCCCATTCCGCCAGGGACGCTTCCAGGGTCGCTTCGGCGTCATCGCCGCCGTAAGCCGTATCCAATTCAGCCAGCAGACTGGCCACCGAAAAGTCGGCGTCCCGTTCGAAGGCGGTCACTACCCCAAACCAACCCGACTG
>JAUVAM010000463.1 GCA_030591745.1 Deltaproteobacteria bacterium | reverse complement strand
TATGTCGCTCACAATCTTGGCATTGATTTTGGCATCATTCCGGGCAATTACTGGAAGAATGAGTATTTCCCCTATACCGGCCACGTCAACGACATCCCTCAACTTTAGTGGCGAGAGCGTTTTTTGACAAACAAAGACTAAATGACGCGTTAAGAGGCGAAAAGGAGCACTTCTTGACTTGCCGCTGCAGGCTACTTAACATACTCAGTCTCAAATAGGGCTAAGAAAATGCAATCGACATTGGTAAATATTTGGAAACGAAGACACTTGCTGCGGGTGTTGGTCAGTTCAAATCTGAAGCGCCAGAACAAAAATTCGGTACTCGGTTACCTCTGGTGGCTGCTTGACCCCATTTTGATGACCGGAGTGTACTACTTGTTGGTGGCAGTTCTGTTCGACAGAGGAGGCAGATCCGATGATGGTCCCTACATTCTGTTCCTGCTTTGTGGACTTCTCTCTTATAAGGCGTTTGCAGATTCGGTCAGTCAATCAGTCCTGAGCATTCGGGACCAAGCCGGCATCGTGCGTTCCATTAGTTTTCCAAAAGCTGTTCTGCCGGCTTCCCTGGTGCTGTCGAGCGCGGTGTATTTTTGTGCGGCGTTGTTGGTCGCAGTAGTACTTGGCCTTGCCCATGGCATTTGGCCAGGAGTCACCTATTCTGTGTTGCCCTTGTTGGTGGGTTTGCAAATTTTCTTTTCTTTGGGCGTTGCCCTGCTGGTGTCGACACTGGGACTGTATTTCCAGGATACTGCCAACATTATGAGTCACTTGTTGAGGATGTGGTATTTTTTGTCACCGGGTCTATACAGCATCTCCGTTGTCCCGGAAAGGTTTCGTCCTCTGTTTAAGCTCAATCCGTTCTGTGGACTCATGACGGCTTATCGAGATGTGATCATGCACGACCGCTGGCCCGCTTTGGGTGATTTGGTCTATTTGGTTTTTGTGGGGTTGCTGTCTTTCGGGATCGGGATGTATGTTTTCCAGCATTTCGAGGGGCGGTTTGTACAAAAACTATGAATGCTAACAATGTCATAGAAGTTCGGAATGTCGGTATGCGCTACAGGGTGCATAAGTCCCGGCGGCGCTCGTTGCGCGAGGCCTTGTTTCGATCCATGCTGCGCCGGGACGAGATCATCGACATATGGGCACTCAAGGATGTCAGTTTTGAGGTGGCCCGAGGCGAGAGCCTGGGTCTCATCGGTGACAACGGTGCAGGCAAGAGCACATTGTGCCTGCTGTTAGGTCAGATCATGACCGCCACCGAGGGCAACGTGAAAGTTGATGGCCAAGTCAGCGCGCTTTTGGCTTTGGGCGTGGGTTTTCAGGCCGATCTCACCGGTCGGGATAATGTTTTTCTGAGTGGGATTTATTTGGGCTATTCGATGGGGCAGATCCGGGCACTTTTTCCAGAGATCGTGGCTTTCTCCGAGTTGGAAGACGCCATCGACTTGCCGGTGCGGACCTATTCGTCGGGTATGCGGGCTCGTTTGGCCTTCAGCATCGCGGCATCGATCCAGCCCGAGATTTTGATCATTGATGAGTTGATGGGGGTGGGGGACCGGGGTTTCCAGGCCAAGAGCCAAGCGCGGATGAAGGAACTCATTGCCGAGAGCCGGGCTTTGGTTGTGGTCAGCCACAGCATGAACACCATCCGAGACCTCTGCAGCCGTGCCGTGTGGCTGGATAAGGGTCAGGTCATGGCCGAGGGGCCTGTCGAAGAGGTGATCAAGGCTTATGAAGACAGGGGCTGACAAGCTGCTCGCCATCATTTCACCGGTGCGCGATGAAGCGGAGACGCTGCGCTGCACCATCGCGAGCGTTTTGGCCCAAAGTCGAAGGCCTGATTTTTGGATTCTGATCGACGATGGCTCTTCTGACGCCACCCGGCGGATCATGGAAGAAGCCGCTAGTGAACACGCGTTCATTTCGGTCATGGGTGCCTTGGATAGAGGACAAAGGTTGCCTGGGCCTGGGGTGGTGGCGGCTTTTGGGATGGGGATGCGCCGCCTGGACGATGCGGCCTGGGATTTTGTGGGCAAGCTGGACGGGGACGTGGAATTGCCCTGTGATTATTATGAGCGCTTGATAGTGGCCTTTGAGGACGAGCCTGAGCTGGGCATTGTCTCGGGCGTTTGCGTCACGCCTCATCGGGGCGGCTACCGAACCGAGGGCAATGCTCCTTTTCATACGCGTGGGCCATGCAAGGTCTATCGACGGGCCTGCTATGAGGAGATTGGGGGCATGGCCTCCATGTTGGGCTGGGACGGCTTGGACGGCTATGCGGCCCGGCTGAAGGGATGGAAGACGTACAGCCTGCCCGAGTTGAAGGTCATTCACTTTCGCCCCACTCATGCCATTGAGGGGCGCTTAGGCGGGGCCATGCGGGCTGGCCGCGGGGCCTATAATCTGCACTATCGGCCTGACTACTTGTTGGCGCGGGCCTTGTTGCAGGCTTTCAAGCCGCCATTCCTTCTGGGCGGGTTGGGGCTGATTTTGGGTTATTTGAAAGGCGGCTTTGAGGGATCTGTGCGTTTGGATGATCGAGAACTCGTTGCCTTTATCCGCGATGAGCAGCGCAGGCGTCTTTTGAGGCTTTTGGCTCGCGATCGGAAGGATTGAGATGGGCGCGCGCGTGCTCATGGTCGTCCACTCGTATTTTCCTCGGGATGTGCGGGTTCGGCGCATGGCTCGGGCCTGTGTTCGGGCGGGGCTGGAGGTCGAGGTCCTGGCCTTGCAGGGCGAACAAGAAGCCAAAAAAGAGCGCTGGCAGGGGATTCAGATTCAGCGTTTGCCGGTGCGCAGGCATCGAGGGGCGCCGCTGCCCATTTATTTGGCCGAGTATTTGGCCTTTGCCGGCATGGTTGCGGCACATCTGGGCGGGGCTCGTTCTTGGGATTTGGTGCATCTGCACACGCCGCCGGATTTCTTGGGACTTGCGGGTTTGCCGGCACGCCTGGGTGGCGCCAAGCTGGTTGTTGATATTCATGATCTGAGCCCGGAGCTTTACCAAACCCGCTTTCATGGCCTGGGCGGTCGTCTGGCCTATGGATTGCTTACTTCCGCGGAGCGGGCTGCGTGCTCGGTTGCGGATCGGGTGGTTACGGTCACCGAGGTCTTCGCCGAGCGCTTGATCGCGCGGGGGCTTCCGGCCGAGAAGCTTCAGGTCATCTTCAATTGCCCTGACGAAGAGATTTTTAAACCCCGTCCCAAGCGGAAAGCGGGGCGGAAAAATGGCCCCTTTCGCATCGTGCATCACGGCACCTTGGTGCATCGCTACGGGGTGGATGTGCTTTTGGATGCCGTGGGCTTGCTGCTTTCCGAGGGACGCAATCTATCGCTGGATATCTACGGGGAAGGGGACGCCAGGCCTTCCATCGAGGCCCAGGCCGCCGAGGCACCCTGGGCCGGGCGGGTGAAGCTGCATGGGGACCGCAGCCAGGAGACCGTGGCCGAGGCCTTGGCGGGTGCTGAACTTTGCGTGGTGCCCAACCGAAATGATCCCTTCACCGACTTGCTTCTGCCCACCAAACTCTTAGAGGCCATGCGCGTGGGCTGTCCGGCCGTGGCCTCGGCCACCAGCAGCATCCGGCGCTATGTGGGCGAAGGGGCCTTGTTGGTGCCGCCTGGGGATTTGCGGGCTTTGGCACGGGCCATGGCTGATTTGATGGATGACCCAGAGCGCTTGCAGGTCCAGTCGCGCAGAGGCCGCGAGCAGGTCATGCGTTTTTCCTGGCGGGATGAGCAAGAGAAATTGCTCAAGCTCTATGAAGAACTTGGTGTCGTGGGATTAGGCGACGCGGGGCTCTAATCACTCCTTTCCAAATTTGCGCATCTACCTCAAAGCAAAATTTCCAAAACCGGCACTAAGAAAGACCGAATCTGCGCGGATTTGTAGCGGTAGACTGGTATCGGATTTGGATATTCGTAGTAATCATCATAGTCATGCACAGTCGAGCAATCAAAAAATCCACCATAGACCTCACTAGTATTGTGAGACCAATTCTCGAATTTGTTTAGAATTTCGCTCTCTGCATGGTCGCCTTCCATCAATTCTACCACCATGTACAAAAATCCTTTACTCGCGTCTTCGGCGGCATGGCACAAATCAATTTCGTAGGGTGTACCACATTGTTCCGTGGTCAATTCATCGTGCTTGCACCCGTTTGCGTCAGAATCACCAAATCCTGTACATACTTCACTGATAGAATAGTAGTCGTCCC
>JAUVAM010000188.1 GCA_030591745.1 Deltaproteobacteria bacterium | reverse complement strand
TCTTCATCAGCGGCAGAAGAGCGCACGGCCACCGGTCCGGCCCCAAGCCCTTCATAGGCTTTCTCTAAATTCTCGGGCAAGGCCCCCGGTCGGGCCCCGGTGATGACAAAGCCCTCAGGCACCTTCAATCCCAAAGTCAACAAGCGAGCCAAACCCTCGGCCTTGCCGCCGACGGAGGCCTGGCCAATGGAGCGCAAATCGAATATTCGGGGTCTTGGATCGCTCATGAAGCCCTTTGACTAACAGACCAATGGCCTTTTGTGCAAGCAGCAAGCCAAGATCACAGGCCGTCGGTCCAATTCACCACCGCCCGCCCTTCGGCAAAGCGGGATTCGAAATAGGCCTTGATCATGGCGCGATTCTCCGGACCCGGGCTGAAGCTGTCGAATACCATGTTGTGACCACCGCCGGGGATTTGCACCAGGGCTCCGTCTCCGGAAAAAGGAGCCGCGGCCGAGGGCAAACCTTCGATAATGAACTGAATGGGCTCGATCTGAGTGTAAGCGGCGGCAGCCGACAGGTTGCGCGAGAAAATCGCCGGAATGGTGTCGTCTTCCATGGCCTCCATGGCCAGTACCTGCAGCTCGCCGGCTTCGCGTCGCTGCAGCATCCGGGCCGCGTGATGGATGGAATCACCACCATCCATCATACATTGGGAGACCATTTTGAGCACCTCCACATACCAGGCCGGATAAATCTGGTCCAGGCCGTACAAGCCCAAAAAAGAATCGATGAAATCCACCAACCCACCACCGCCCACGGCGAGCACGGCCACATCCACTTCTCGAGACAGCGCAACACTGCCCGCCCCCACCATAGACCCCAACGAGTTACCAAAAAAGCCGACACGCGCCGAATCGAAGTCCGGCAGGCCGTCGACCGCCCCCGCCGGCCACAGGTCAAAAGTTGACCCAGCCAAGGCGCGCAGCACCACCAGATGCTCGGCCACCGACTGCTGAAAAGAAGTACGGGCCTTGGTGGGATACAGAAAATCCACGAACTCCATGGGTGCAAAACCCTGTTCCCGAGAACCATGGAATGGGAAATCCATCAGAAAACAAGCCACCCCGATATCCGCAAGGACTGGCACCAGGGGTGCCACATCTTCCTTTTTCGAATTGATGCCGTGCTGCAAAAGCACCACCGGCATGGGGGTTTCAGCGTTCAGCGGATAAAACAGAAAAAAGTCCTGGGCCACCCATTCGGCTACCGTGGGTACGCCATCCGCGTCTGGCACCAGAGCATAATAGCCGGGCAGCCCCTTGTCTGCTTCAGAGCGGTTGTGCCTGAACTCAGGCAAGCTCAGTCGACCGGCCACCACGGCACCCACTTCGCTCAAATCCACCTCGGGCAAAGGAGGCAAATGTGCCGGGTAATCCATCGGGGCGTAAATGTTGTCTTCACCGTCGCCGTCCGGATCCAAATCCAAGACCGGCGAGGCCGCCCCCGGCAACCAGGTGTCGGCGATTTGCTCCATTTCCCAAGTGCTGGCCGACACGGTAAAATCCCAGGCCAAAACAATCTCTGAGAAATCCAAGGCATCGATGGCCTCGACGTGTGCACGCAAGGCGACCAACCGCTCCCGCTCGGCCTGCCGCAAATCCGCCCCTTGACGACCCGGTTCGACCGGCACAACCCCCCAGACCTCCTGGAAGTGGTTGGACATGATGGGCTTTCGGCCATCGGCACCTTGGGCCCAGGTGGTGACGAAAACGCCCACATGTCCCCCCGACGGCAAGGGATATTTGAGCCGGATGCGCAAATAATCGAAGAGTTTGTCGCAGTCGTCTTCCGTGGCGTTGGCGTTGCCGCAGGCCACCATGGGCTGCGCGCTGTATTCGAAGTGCTGGCCGTAATGCGCCGAGCTTTCATCGAGGTTCACCAGAACCAAAGCATCGCCACTCGAAAAGTCAGGGCTCAAGGCCTCACCCGTCTCGAAAAGGATGGGCACAAAAGCGCCGAAACCATCCAAGCGATTCATGGCCTCCGTATGGACTTTGGGGTCCACCAGGCTCAAACCCTTGTCCACCAGACGACTGTTGATCGCAGGGTCCTGCAGGCTCTCGGGCACAAGCAAAGAGACTCGACGTCCGGTAACGGTGTGTGGATCGGCCAGGGTGAACAAATCGTTGGGGAAGGGAATCTGATTGATCTGCGCCTGATTGGCACCCGAACCGACCAACTGGTATGGCATGATGAAACAAGCGTCCTCGGTCTCACAGTGAGTCGGATACACGATGTCCTCGGGTTCGTCACCCCCACCAGCGCATGCGCAAATCAACAGACCGACAGCAGCTTGAACAAGCAGACTTCGTAGCGTCTTCATATGCCATTGCTACCACAGGCCGGCTATCATAAAACAACGATTATGAAAAAAGAGGGAACCCTTTGCTCGTTCGTGACGTTATGGGGTTGTAAGCGGAGGCCAAGTGGAAGCAGGCAGTGATGCCCAACTCATGGAGTGGGTGCAAAAGGGCGATCGACAAGCCTTTGCAGCCATCGTGGACCGTTACAAGGAGCGCCTGGTGGCTTATTTGACCCGGCTCTGCGGAAACGGCGCCCAGGCGGAAGACCTGGCTCAGGAGACTTTCTTGAAGCTCTATCTCAAAGCGGCAAACTACGACGAACGCCAGAAGCTGGGTGGCTATCTGTACAAAATGGCCACCCACCTGGCTTTCGACCATCACCGGCGCAATGCCCGCCGGCGCCTGCTGAGCCATTTCATGCCCGCGAAAGTCTCGGTCACGCTGGAAGGCAACCCGCAACGCGCGGCCGAACTCTCCGAGACGCAACAACGCATCAAGTCCGCCATAGACGCTCTGTCCATGAAATTTCGCATTCCCTTGGTGCTCCACGACATGGAAGGCATGACCCAGGCGGAAATCGCCAAGATCACCGGACAGAAAATTGGCACGATTAAATCCAGATTATCCCGAGCCCGAGCCGCGTTGCGCTCGGAACTTGCGGATCTGGTGGAAGCTTAAGGAACTCAGATGAAAGACGAACAGATCAAAAATCTGCTCAAGCGTCTGCCCGCCCACCAACCGGCCGACGATTTCACAGCGCAAACTTTGGCTCGCCTGGATGAGCAACCTTCCAATAGCGGCCAGATCTGGCGATGGGCAGCCGTCGGCGCCCTGGCTTGTTTGATGTTCGTCCTCTTCGGCTCCCTGTGGTTCCACCAGCAAGCCGTGGCGGAAAAACAGGAAGCCAGACGCGAGCTGGGCGAGCTCCGAGCCGAATACATGCGGATGCAAAACAACCTGCACGAGTTAAAAATGAAGCAAAATCAGCGATTTGTCTACCTGGGTGGCACCGATCAGGCTGAGTACGTGGTCGACCTGGGACGGCTGGGTTCCCGACCTGTCGCCAAGATCCCGCAAGAATACTGAAGCGGCGAGAGTCGGAAGAACGAGGAGCAAGGCATGAAAACAAAAAGAAAATTTCTCACAGACATGCTGAATCTCTGGCTGGGGATCGGCCTGCTTGGCTTCGCTGCCCCTGCCTGGGCTACAGAACCTGCGCAAGACGAGGGAGAAACAAAAGTTCAAGTCCTCGTCATCTCCGATAAAAAAGGCGAGAAAAAGATCCAGGTTGAGGTGGGTGACGAAGAGATCATCGTCGTCGACCACGAGGGCAAACGCAAAAAGATCGTCCGAAAAAAGCTCAAGGCGACACGGCGTGGATTCCTGGGCGTCTACCTGACCTCACTGACGCCTGAGCTGCGACAACATTTCGGGGCTGAGGCGAACGAGGGCGTCATGCTGGCCAAGCTGGTGGCCGGAGGCCCGGCGGAAAAGGCCGGTCTGAAAGTGGGCGACGTGATTGTGTCCATCGATGGCAGCAAAATGGACACGGCCTGGGCCATCGGCTCAGCCATCGGCGACAAAAATGAAGGAGAAAAGGCCCATGTGGGCATTTTGCGCGACGGCAAGCGAAAAAACCTGGTGGTGGCAGTGCAGTCAAGAAAACGCCCTGTCGTGGACCTGAGTCCCTGCATCAAAAAGGGACCCCACGGCATCGTGGTGGACCCGGATGCCTGCGGTGAACAAATAGAGCACGAAGTGGAGCAAGCGCTGAGAGACGCCGGCATCGAAGAAAAGCTGGAGCAGCGCTTAGAAGAAAAAATGAAGAAGCTGGAGCAGAAACTTCAGAAACTGGAAAAGAAGCTCCAGGGCAAACTGCTTTCGCCCAAGGCCGAAGCCGTACAGGCCGGCTGAGAGAAGGAGAATCGGACATGAACATTCTCGCGACCCTGATCTTTGTCCTTGGAGGCATGGGAGGCATGAGCGGCATGAGTGTTGCTCCCGCCATCAGCCGACCGGTGGTGGTCAAACCCAGCCAGCAGGCCTTCCAAGTAGCGCCGTATCTGCTGTGTTTGCCTGGTGAGGTGGTGGAACGGGCCGGCACAGGCAGAAGCAAGTAGAACCAACTCCATTGACGGACAAAGAGAGTCCTGTTCTAATGCCTCACTGCGCACAAGCTGTGTCGCGCGAAAGAGGGCAAGTATTTGAAGCACAGAGCCATCCAATCACTTTGGCAATTCGCCGATCAACTCGTCGACAAAGGCCATGGCGAGCTGGCTCAGCAATTAAAACCCAAATTGGGCGCTCTCGACGAATGCTGGCGCGAATTGGAAGAAAAGGGCAAGCAGCGCCTGGACTCACTTGTCCACGTCTCCCAAATGGCCGAAGTCGGTGCCCAAATGGCCGGGCTGATGGCGGACATGACCCAGGCCATGGGGGAAATCCAGGACTTCGTGGCCCAGGCCCGCGGCCACTTCGAAACCCAGGAACAAGCCGAATTGGTCACCCAAAGCACCTCGGTGGCCCGCAAGATGGAAGAATTGCGTCAGGCACATTTCCTGGTGCAGCGTCTGCTCGGCGATGGCATGGTTCGAGAGATGGAGGCCAGCATCGAGGCCGTCGTCGTCGAAATGTTCAGCGTTTTTCAATTCCAGTTGGACAGTCGGAACATTCAAATCGAGGTGGACCTGCCGCCGAACCTGCCCAGGCTGCGCATGGAGCGCCAGAAACTCTTTCACGTCCTGGCCCATCTGGTGGGCAACGCCATCGACGCCGTGGCCGACGCGAACGAAAGGTGCATCCTCATTCAGGCGCACGACTTAGAAGATCAGAGCGTCTGCATTCAGGTTGCGGACACGGGTGGTGGCATCCCCGCGACCTTTAGAAATCGCATTTTCGAGCCCAACTTTTCAACCAAAGGCAATCGAGGCACGGGCCTGGGACTTCATATCGCCACCCAACTGGTGGAAGTCACGGGAGGCACCTTGCGCCTGGGCGATCATCAGTCCATGGATGGGACCCATCGCTATGCCACCATGTTTGAACTTCTGCTGCCCGCCGTTGACGTCCAGCCAAGCCCGCCTCCACCTCCGGGGACGAATGGGCAAGCCGAAATGCTCGAGCCGCTCGAAGAACTCGAGGACTTTGACGACGAAGGGATAACTTTCAGCGAGGCCAACGCCCTGAATTCCGAGTTGCAGGACTTCGCTAACGATCTGGATCTGGGAGCCGATTTGCCCGACGCCGAGCATGCTGGCGAGGACAAGCCTGAGCATGTCCTGGCCTTTGCCCCGGCCCTGAACCCGGCTCGCGTGGTGGAGCGCTATCTCAAAGACCGCTCCATCCAGCTTGAAGAATTGCATAGCATAGACGAATTGAAAGCCAGGATGGTCGGCCCCGAGGTGGATCTGGTCATCTTAGACAGCTCAGAAAAAAATGTAGACGTCATGGAATTCGCCCACTTCCTCAAGGCGGAACATCCCGGGGTGCCCCTGCTGCTGGCGGTCTCGTCCAATGCCTCGCAGACCACCCTGGGGGCCTTCGAACTGGGCGGCTACGACCACCTCGTTCGGCCCGTGCCGAGCGGCGTCCTCGTCGCCCAAAAAATTCGGGCCGACTTAAACCACCGCGGCACCAGCCTGCGAGGGGTATTCGAACGCCGAAACTTGCTGGCTTCATGCCGCGAGCAATTGACCAGCCTGCCCGAGGAATCCCAGAAAGAAGCCGAAAACAAAATCCTGCAAATCCTAAACGACTTCGTCGCCTCGGACCCGCAGAACAAAGAGAGCCAGATCCTTATCCTGGGTCCTTCCTCCATGGCCCGCATGACGACGGATCTCCAGGGCATCTCCTGCCTCTCGGCCGACAAAGTCGACGATGCCATCCAGACTTTGATGAACAATCCTGAGATCGGGGTTGTGGTGGCCGTGGACGGCACCGGCGGCAGCAAGGGGATGGAGTTATTGACGAGCCTATACAGCACCAGGAACGACCTGGCTGTTCTGCTCTTCACCCGGGAACGAGACATTCAAGATCTGTACGAAGCCATAGGCGATCGCATCGGCGACATCGTCCTGCGGCCTGGTGAAGGTCGCGAGTTTTTCGAGCCCAGGCTGAGACGCCTGATCGCCAGACAGGGTCAATCCGCCCGCCACTTGGAAATGGTGGCCAAGCTGAACGCTTTGTCGGCCGGTTGGCGCGAGGCCAACTGAAAGATTCACTTCTTGAGGGCGAAGAACAAGGCCCGTTCGTCACCACAGACATCGCAGCGCAGATAGGTCACACGGAGGCGACGACCAGCCCGGGTCTCGGCCGTATGCTCGACAACGCGCATGGGATGCTCGCAATTCGGGCAGTTGGCGGATTCGGCCTTGGGCTCCACCACCGATGGAGAATCGACCATGATGGGATGTTCGGGCGACACGCCTTCTTGCTCTGCCCAAACCTGCTCTAGCTGCATCCGGATCCGCAGCGCTTTGCGGCGAGTCCGCCCGCCATGGGTCAACACGCGCAGCAGCCAGTACAGGCAATAACCCGCGGCGGCGGCGGCCAAAACCCATGGGATCCACTTCATTCAGCTCATCCTCCGTGAGAACCTCATCCGTGAAAACCTCACCTTGCCGACGCCCGAGCTTCCATGATAGGCAAATTGGACCAAACGCCTAAAGGAGAAAGCAAACCATGGCTTACGTCTTCGATCCGGAACAACTTCATCTCTGTGCCAAGGCCGGAATCGACCTGCCCTTAGAACAGGCCTTCGATGCTGTAACAGAAGAACTACAAAAACGCTACCCACGCTACATCCACGACGGCCCACGCAAATGGATCTTCAACAACGCCGGCGGTGCCATGGGTATGC
>JAUVAM010000073.1 GCA_030591745.1 Deltaproteobacteria bacterium | reverse complement strand
GGGGGAGGCCGCCACGCCTTGCGTGGCGGGAGGGGGGCCCAGCGCATGAGCAACAGCCTGCACCACCGCTTCGGTCTCGGTCAGCACCTGATGGTTCCAGAATCGCATGACCTCAAATCCCCGATCTTCGAGCCACCGGGGTCGCAACTTCGCCCACAGGACCCGTTCTGCGTCGGTCATGTTCTTGCGTAGCAGGCGGGCTCGGTGGGTGCTCATCTGTTCCTCTGTATGCAGGCCCAAGGGGCTGGTGCGTCCAAAACCAATCAGGGGGCTTCGTTACGGCCCGTCCCCCCTCCCGGGCCTTTCGGCCCGACCTCCCCCGCAAAAAAATCGGGGGGAGGAGAAGCCGCGGATCGCTCCATCCCCAAGTGGTCACGGTGGAGGTTCATTCAGAAAAAGTGTACCTGTTTTTCTGAATGGTGCAAGTTCTGAAATAGCCTGAATATTCTGGGACGCCAGACTCAGGGTTCACCCATGGGGATGTCCGTCTCTTCGTTTCCCTCGGTGGCGTCTTCCGGGACGATGAAGGGGGCTTCGTCCGAGGTCGGTATTTCGAGGGGGCCTGGCACGGGTTCCACTTCGGTCTCCCGCTGTACCTGGTGATCCGCGTTGCTTCGGGACAGGGCCGACGCGAAGCGATCGAGGACCCGGTTGATCTCGTAGGACTTGCCTTTGTAGTGGGCCACGTTGATGGCGAAAACGAGGGTTTCGTTTCCACGGGTGTGTACATAGCCGGCCAGGGCGCGGGTTCCGGACAAAGAGCCGGTTTTGAGTCGCATGGTGCGCTGCAGCCCGGGCTGGCTGAAGCGACGGCGTACCGTGCCGTCGCTGCCGGCCACGGCGAGGCTGGACAGGAAGTCGGGTCTTACGTCGAAACGACTCCACATGGCTTTCAGTAAAGCGCAGGTCTGACCGGCCGTCACCCGGTTGACGTCGTTTAAGCCCGAGCCGTTATGCAGCACGTAGGTGCCCGGTTTGATGCCGACCTCTTCGTCTAAGAAGCGCTCCATGACCTTTTGGCCCTTGGTCCAGGAGGCGGGCTCACCATAATAGGCGGCACCCAGGGCCTTGAGCAGTTGCTCGGCCATGAAATTTTGGCTGCGCTTGTTGACTTTTCGCACCAGCTCGCCCAGGGCGGGGGAGCGCAGGGTGTATAGCAAGTCGGCGTAACTGGGGACCTTTCCGCGGCGAATGTATTTGCGTACCTTGATGCCGGCGCGCTTCAAGGCCATGCGGAAACTCTCACCCGTGTACCAGGTGGGCTTGTGCACTCGCAGGTGATAGCGAAGGCCTGGGTGGTTCAGCGCGATTTCGCCCCGCAGCTTAATGCGGGTTTTGCGCCCCAGGCCGCTGGTTTCGCCCCGCAGCCTGCGGGTGCGGCGGCCGGTGGTGACCTTGCTTTCCACTTTGAAGTGATTCGATTCAGGGAGCGGCTCCACCACCGCGGGCGCACCGATTTTTTCGCCGGGGAAGATGCGGACGGCCACCGAGTTGAAGTTGAGGCTGAGCGCGCCCATGGGCGCCTGGTAGGGACGGGAGGAGTCGTCCTGGGCCCAGCCCGGGCCTTCGCTTTCTTCGTCGAAACTCGTGTCGTCTAAGATGATGGGGCCGTCGATTTTTTTGATGCCCATGGCGGAAAGCTCTTCCGCCAAATAGGTCAATCGCTCGTTGACCAGGAAGGGATCACCGTATCCCTTGATGTACAAGGCACCTTTGACGACGCCTCGCTTCGGCTCCTTGAGGGTGTAGATCTCGGTTTTGAATCGGTGACTGGGATGCAGCAAGCTCAGGGCGGCGGCGGTGGTGTACATCTTGGTGACCGAGGCCGGGTTGATGAGCTGATCCGGGTTGTGGGCGAAAAGGGTGCGGCCCGTGGTCAGGCTTTCGACCTTGGCACCCACCAGCGCGCCCTCCAGGGCCGGGTTGGCCAGGGCTTGCTTGAGGACTTGAATTAATGGGACGTACTCGATGGCCAGCAAGGGCTCGGCCGGCTTGTCCGGCGGCCCTTCGGCAGCTCGCAGGCCGGTCCCGGGACACCAAAAGAGGGCCCCGACAAGGAAGATTCGCAACATGGAAGAAGCGCGTTTCATGATCGACCGTCAGACTATCCAATCGGCAGGAATAGGTCAAAACTCGTCATGCAGGAATTTCACTTTGGTCCTGGGGCACAGCGGGGCTATTCTGGGCTTTGCATGAGCGAACGATTCTCCAGTCAAGGCCTCAACCTGGCCCGTCTTTTCGTTGCGGGCTTTGAGGGCCTGCGGGTGCCGGACGAGGTGGCTGCCCTCATCCGCCAGGGCCTGGGTGGCGTGATCTTGTTTTCGCGCAACCTGCCGGATTTGGATTCCAGTCTGGCCTTGATGGATGAACTTTTTCGTTTGGCCGGAGGCCGACCCCTGATCATCAGTTTGGATCAAGAGGGTGGGCGGGTGCAGCGCCTGAAGGCGCCGGTGATCCAGCTTCCGTCCATGGGTCGATTGGCGCGGTTGGGCGATCTTTCCTTGTGCCGTGATGCGGGCCGACAGTTGGGCGCCGAGCTTACGGCCCTGGGCTTTCATCACAATTTGGCACCTGTGCTGGATGTCAACAGCAACCCGGACAACCCGGTCATCGGCGATCGGGCTTTCTCTGACGAGCCCTCGGCGGTCATCCGTTTTGGTTTGGCTTTCGCCAAAGGCTTGCAGGACGGGGGCGTGGCCAATTGCGTGAAGCACTTTCCGGGCCATGGGGACACCCACGTCGACAGCCATCACGACCTGCCCATTTTGACCCACGGCATGGAGCGCCTGGAGGCGATCGAGCTTGCGCCTTTTCGGGCGGCGGCGACGGCGGCTCGTTTGCCGGACGCGGTCTTGACGGCTCACGTGGTGGTTCAGGCCCTGGACCCCTTGCTTCCGGCATCCTTGTCCAAGGCGACCTATGCCTTGCTGCGCCAGGGCATGGGCTATGAGGGACTGGTCTTGACCGACGATTTGGAAATGGCCGCCGTGGCCAAGGACCCGGGGGTGGTGGAGGCGGCCTGCCAGGCAATCTGCGCGGGTGCCGACGGGGCGCTGATTTGTCACAGGCCTCAACTCATCGAACAAGCCATGGCTTGCCTGCAAGACAGGCTCGAGCGGGGGCAGGTGGACGCAAAGGCCCTGGCGGCTTCGGTCGATCGCTGGGACCGGTTGGCTGCGCGGGTGCAAGCCGGTCGACGTCGGCCGGAGCGAGAGACCTTGTTCGCTTTGTTGAGGGGAAAAGAACGCAAAAACCTGGAGGCCAGGTTGCAGGGGCACTTTACATGAAAAGGACGATGACGATTTGGATCTTGTTTATGGGCCTGTCTTGGGTTCTCCCCGCGACACCCCGGGCGAGCTCGCCCGAGTGCCAGGACCCCCTTTATCTACAGTTTGCCGCGCGCATCGAAGAGCGCAACACGGCCGAGCTTAAGATGGAGGGATGGCGTACTTTTTTGCACAACCACCCGGACAACCCTTGCATTGAGCAGGCGAAAAAGAATTTGGTCGATTTGGAGGCTTCATCCTCCGTAAAAGAAGAAACCAAGACCAAGGACGCCTGGCAGCAGGAATCCCGAGGGGGTGTCATCGAACCCGGGCGGGATGACTTCGCCGCGCACATGATTTTGACCGACGTGGTGGGACGCAGGCGCGTACGTCTGGTGTCGGAGGTGATCTGGTTGGCGGATGAATTGCGCAAGCAGTGGCGCTTGGACCCCGAGTTTCACGACGACGCCTCGGCGCTCTGGACGCAGATCATCCGGGCCGAATTTGCGCCCTTGAAGTGGTTGGGCGTTAACTTGGATCTGCCCGCCGTGGCGGCTTCTTTGGAGGACGAAGGCTTCGCTTGGGCCTTGGGCAACATGAGTCTGGGCCTCCGCGGTATTTGGGGGCGTCACTTGGCCGACGGAAAGTTCCCCTGGGTCATCAGCGGGGGCTTTATTTTCAGCCCCGGGACTTCCGCCTGGGCCGGTGCGGATAAAAAGTACTTGCTCGACGCGGCCGCGTTCGGCGCAGCTCACGTCTATCACTTGTTTCGCTACGACGCGCCTGACTATGTCTTTCATGCGGAGAGCCAATTGGGACTCGGTGCCCATTTTTTCAGCACGGGACTGGCCTACCATTTGTTTTCAGGGGGCGGACAAGTGGAAAAGATTTATCGCATTGACTTGGCCTGGGACTGGCGTGTGTTGGACTGGTTGTCGCCGGGCCTGGCCTTGTTGATGGCCGCGGGCCAAGGGGAGACCGGCATGGGCGGCACCGGCAATGACTGGTACTTTTTCTGCCAACTCTCGCCCCAGGTCCGCGCTCGCTTTGGCGGATTCGTAGGCGCCCTGGCGTTTCGGGTGCCCCTGGGTCAATCCAGCAAGTGGTCCAAGTTCGTCCTGGGCTTAGAAACCGGTTGGGCGTGGTGAGGGATCTCTAGGCGGGCGGACTCTTGCTCAGTTGTTTCTCAAGCATGTCGATCTTGTCCATGGCAAGCTCCAGCTTGCTCTTCGTCACGCGATAAACCTGGCTGTCGTTGCGCTCCTTTTTACGGGCCGCCTTGATCTGGCCTCGCACCTTTTTCAACTCAGACTCAAGGTTGTTAACATCGGGCCCGCCCGCCGAAGCCGAAGGCGAAGGAGGGTTCGATTCGTTCTCGGAAGCAGGCGAGTCAGGCGAGGTTTTCTTCTCAGGTTCATCCAAAGGTGCCAGGGGTTTGTCCGTGGATTCCTGAACCGGTGGTGCTTGGGTAACCCGCTCAGAAAGCGCCTTCTTGACCTCATCCCGCTCCTTCTTCACCCCGTCCAGCTCCTGCTGAATCTGTTCCATCTGCTTTGCCTGGTCTGAGGCGGCCTGCTTCGCCTCGGCCCGAAGCTTGGCGAGTTCGACTTCGCCGCGCCGCAACTCGGCCTCCTCATCGGACATCTCGGGATCACCGGACTTCGATGCCCGATCCGCCTCGTAGGCCTTTTTCTTGGCTCGCTTGAGATCGTCTCGGGCTTTGTCCAGCTTGCCCCGCAACTCGTCTCTGCCCTTGTTGGCCGTCTCGGCCAGGGTCAGGGCTTGTTCCAGTTTGCTCTGCAGGTTTTCCGATTCGCCGGATCGGGTTTTCGTGCCGTCGGCCTTCGACCGGCTCATGATCCAGCCAAAGGCGCAAACAAGCGCCAACACCCAACCCACGATAGCTGCTAGTCCTACCATCACCATGGTCAACCTCCAGTTGCCCCAGCCGCTTGTGATTCCTACCATTGTGTCTGTTTTCGGGCAAGCCCGTGGGCAGAAAGCCCCATCTTTTTTGTGCCCGTCTTCGTCCAATTTGACGTCGAGGGCGGGCGCAAGCGCATTGACAATGATTCTCTTCTGTTGAAAGGTCTCGTAACCCACGCATGATGAGTCACAGGAGGCGTTGATGGCCCACCGGATCGAAGTCGGCTTGAAAGCAGGACTGGTCGATGCGCCAGGAGAAAAGCTGCGAAGGCGCATTCATTCTGAACTGGGCATCGAGGGGGTCGAAGCGCTTCGTTGCATTGATGTTTATTTGGTGGACGCGCCGCTTTCGCCCGAGCAGTTGAGGGATGCGGCCGCCGATCCGCTTTGCGATCCGGTGATTCAGCAATCGTGCGTGGACAGGCCTTTGGACGGCGAGGGTTTCTCCTGGGCGGTGGAGGTAGGCCTGAAGCCGGGGGTGACCGACAATGTGGGCCGCACGGCGGCAGAGTCGCTGGCCTTGACCCTGAACCGGCCCTTCAGCGAGGGAGAGTCGGTCTATCACGCCCGGCAGGTTCGGTTCTGGGGCGACTTGAATGCGCAGACGGTGGAGCGCATCACCAACGACCTTCTGGCCAACAAGCTCATTCACAGGTTCCAGATTTTGTCGGCGGCTGAGCATACTGAGCAAAACGGTTTTGCGCTTATTGTGCCCAAAGTTTCGGGCAAGGGGCGCGAGCCGATGGCGCAGGTGGACTTAGAGCTTCCCGACCAGGCCCTGGTCGACTTGTCCCGCGAACGGGTTTTGGCCCTCGGTCTTGATGAGATGCGTTGCATCCGTGATTATTACCGGCGCGAGGATGTGCAGGCCCAGCGCCTGCAAGAGGACCTGGCCGCTATGCCCACCGACGTGGAGTTGGAGTGCCTGGCCCAGACCTGGTCTGAGCACTGCAAGCACAAGATCTTCAACGCCCGCATTCGATATCGGTTTGAGGACGAGCCCGAGCAGATCATCGATTCTCTTTTCGATACCTACATTCGGGGTGGCACGAAGCAGGTGCGCAAGGACAAAGGGGATGCCGACTTATGCCAGAGCGTCTTCGTGGACAACGCGGGCGTGTTTCATTTTGACGAAACGGACAGTCTGGTCTGCAAGGTGGAGACCCACAACAGCCCCTCTGCTCTGGATCCCTACGGCGGTGCCCTGACCGGCATCGTGGGCGTGAATCGGGATCCCTTCGGCACCGGCCAGGGAGCCCGCCTGATTTTCAATACGGATGTTTTTTGTCTTGCCGATCCACGCCGGACCGAAGCCGTGCCGTCCGGGCTCTTGCATCCCCGGCGCGTGCTTGAGGGCGTGAGGGAGGGCGTCGAGCACGGCGGCAACAAGTCGGGTATCCCCACCATCAACGGCTCGGTGGTCTTCGATGAGCGATTTTTGGGCAAGCCCCTGGTTTTCTGTGGCACGGGCGGCTTGTTGCCCAGGGCGCTTCACGGACGCGATGGCTGGGTCAAGCGCTGTCGCTCGGGCGATCGCATCGTCATGGTGGGGGGGCGCATCGGCGCGGACGGCATCCACGGGGCGACTTTCTCAAGCGAAGAGCTGCACGAGGGCTCGCCGACGACGGCCGTACAAATCGGCGACCCCATCACGCAGAAACGCATGTTTGATTTTCTTCTCGTGGCCAGGGACGAAGGTCTATACAGCGCCATGACCGACAACGGCGCCGGGGGCTTGAGTTCCAGCGTGGGCGAGATGGGCACGGCCACGGGGGGCTGCGACTTGGATCTGACAAAGGCACCACTGAAGTACGAGGGCTTGGCGGCCTGGGAGATCCTGGTCAGCGAGGCCCAGGAGCGCATGACGCTGGCCGTGCCGCCGGACAAGCTGCCGACCCTGTTGGCGCTGGCCGAGCGCTATCAGGTCGAGGCCACGGATTTGGGGCAATTCACCGACGATGGATTTTTCCGGGTGCGCGATCGGGGTCGGACCGTGGCCCTGTTGACGATGGACTTTCTGCACGATGGCTTGCCGCCCATGGAGCTCGAGGCTCGCTGGCAGGCGGTGACTCCACAAAAGGTGGCGCCTGTTCATGTGTCGGATCCCGCAGCTTTGCTCAAGGAGATCCTGGGCCGGCTGAATATTTGCTCCAAGCATTACTGGGTGCGCCAATACGATCACGAGGTGCAGGCCGGTACGGTCATCAAGCCTCTGATGGGGGCCAAAGACGATGGGCCCAGCGATGCTTCGGTTTTTCGGCCGAAGCTTGCGTCCATGCGGGCGGTGGCCGTGGGGCATGGTATTTGTCCTCGTTACAGCGATTTTGACGCGGGCGCCATGGCGGCGGCGTCGGTGGATGAGGCCTTGCGCAATGTGGTGGCCGTGGGGGGTGATCCGGATCGGGCCGTGGGCCTGGATAACTTCTGCTGGTGTGATCCGGTGCTTTCGCCCGCCAACCCGGATGGTGATTTCAAGCTGGGGCAGTTGGTGCGGGCGAACCAGGCTCTGTACGAGGCCTGTACGGCCTATGGTGTCGCTTGCATCAGCGGCAAAGACAGCATGAAGAATGACGCGGTCATCGATGGAGAGCGCATCAGCATTCCGCCCACCTTGCTGTTTACTTGCTTGGCCTTGATGGACGACGCAGGGCTGGCGGTCAGCATGGATTGCAAACAGGCCGGCCATCTTCTTTACGTGCTGGGTCGAACCCGCGCTGAATTGGGGGGAAGCGAGTACCTGGCTCAGCTTGGCTTGAGCGGGGGCGAGGTGCCGGGTTTTCGACCCGCCGAACACCTGGGGATATACAGGGCTTTGCACCAGGCCATGAAGAAGGGATTGGTGGCCTCTTGTCATGATTGCTCGGATGGAGGCCTGGCCGTGGCCTTCGCGGAGACCGCCTTCGCGGGGGCGCTGGGCCTCAGTCTGGACCTGGCGATGGTTCCGGCGGAGTCTCTTGTCGACGACGACTTGCTGTATGCCGAGAGTTTGGGTCGCTTCGTCGTCACGGTGGCACCGGAGCGGGCCGAGGCCTTCGAGCGCGAACTGGGTTCACTGGACGGATTGTGGGCTCGGGTGGGTCGGGTCACGGCGGAGCCTCGATTGCAGGTCGCGAGCAGCCGTGGTGGGCGCATGATGGACGTGGACCTTGAACAACTTCGGCGGGCCTGGTTGGCCCCCTTGGATTGGTGACGACATGGCGAAAACTCGAGCACTGGTCATGGCCGGCAACGGCACCAATTGTGAAAGAGAGACCGCCTTCGCCTGCCGGTTGGCGGGATTCGATTCGGTGCAGATCGCGCCCATCTGGGACGTGATGGCCGGCGATGTTCGTTTTGGCGATTTTCAATTGCTCTGCTTGCCTGGCGGTTTCATGGACGGCGATGATTTGGGCGCGGCCCGGGCTGGGGCAAATCGTTGGCGACATGCCTGCATCGCCGACGGCGAAATTCGGCTCTGGGATGAACTGCGCGCCTTTGTGGACGCGGGTCATTTGATTTTGGGCATCTGCAATGGTTTTCAGCTTTTGGTCAAGTTGGGCCTATTGCCCGGGCTGGATGGGCAACAGGCCCAGAGCGTCAGTCTGACGCACAACGCATCGGGTCGTTTCGAAAATCGCTGGGTTCATCTGTCGGTGGACGCGAAAAGTCCCTGCGTCTTCACTCGGGGCCTGAAGCGCCTGGAGTTGCCGGTGCGCCACGGCGAGGGCAAGCTGATCGTGCCGGATGCCGAGTTGGGACAGGCCCTGGAGGACAAGCATCTTCTGACCTTGCGTTACGCCGACGCCGAGGATGGCCTGCCGACCGAGGTTTATCCGGCCAACCCCAACGGATCACCCGGCGGGGTGGCGGCGCTCAGCGATCCCTCGGGGCGTATCTTTGGGCTCATGCCCCACCCCGAGGCCTTCGTTCATCGCACCCATCATCCACGATGGACACGCTTGAGCGATTTGCCTGAAGAGGGCGCGGGTTTGGCTGTGTTTCGCAATGCCAGGGATTTTCTGCAAGGGGATTGAGGGCTGCGCGTTCTAAGATACAGCCGCTTTGATGGCGGCGGTCAACCACTGGTGTTGCTCGATTTGCACCACGCCGCCACTGGATTCCGACAACAAAAAATCAGAGCCGGGAAAGTCGCGGTTTAATGCCTGGCCTTGCTCCGGCAAAGCCACGCGGTCGGCCTTTCAGTAGACCAATTTGAGCGGAACCGGTAAGGCTTGCCCCGATACGGCGGCGAGTTTTTCCAGCAGATCTTTGCGAAAGGCGGGACGCAAACTCTCGGTGAGGACCT